>NZ_LGDO01000079.1:0-19143 GCF_001279805.1 Streptomyces sp. XY431 | reverse complement strand
GCTGGCGGACATGGCGATGAAGCTGGAGGCGGCGCGTCAGTTGACGTACGCGGCGGCGGCGAGGTCGCAGCGGGGGGACGGGGACCTGACGTTCTTCGGGGCGGCGGCGAAGTGTTTCGCGTCGGACGCGGCGATGGAGATCACGACGGATGCGGTGCAGTTGCTGGGCGGGTACGGGTACACCCGGGACTATCCGTTGGAGCGGATGATGCGGGACGCGAAGATCACGCAGATCTACGAGGGCACCAACCAGATCCAGCGCATCGTGATGGCCCGCAACCTGCCGTAGATCCGGATCCTTCGGAAGGCACGGTCCGCGCCCTCCCGCGCGGACGCCCCTGGAGCCCCCGGCCGAGCACGACTCGGCCGGGGGCTCCAGGCGTTGCGGCGGCCGGACCGGCCAGGGCGGACATCTCCTGGACGCCCGGCCCGCCGGTGGCATAGAAGTGATCGTCAACTTCCTTACTGGGAAGACGATTACGGGAGGAACGTACTCATGGGCGACAAGTCGATCGATACCCCCGACGGCCGGGTCTGGCTGATCACGGGGGCCAACTCGGGCTTCGGCCTGGCCCTCGCCGAGGCCGCGCTGGCCGCCGGCGACACCGTGGTGGCCGCCGTCCGGCGGCCCGAGACCCTGGCCGAGGCGGCCGGGGCGCACCCCGGGCGGCTGGTGCCCGTCCGGCTGGACGTCACCGACCACGACCGGATCGCCGCCGTGGTGGCGGAGACCGTGGAGCGCTACGGCCGGATCGACGTCCTGGTCAACAATGCCGGCCGGGGCCTGATCGGCGCCGTCGAGGAGTACACCGACCGCGAGCTGCGCGACCTCATGGACCTGCACTTCTTCGGCCCGGCCGCGCTCACCCGGGCCGTCCTGCCGCACATGCGGGAACGCGGTTCGGGCGCCGTCGTCCAGATGTCCAGCATGGGCGGCCGCTTCACCTTCCCGGGCGCCGGGGCCTACTCGGCGACCAAGTTCGCCCTGGAGGGCCTGTCCGAGGCGCTGGCCAAGGAGGTGGCGGGCTTCGGCATCAAGGTGCTGATCGTCGAGCCGGGCGCCTTCCGCACCTCCTTCGCCGAGCGGAGCGCGCTCGCCTTCGCGACCGCGCTGCCCGTCTACGACGGGATCGTCGGGCCGGTCCGCGAGGGGCTCCCGGAGACCGCCGGCAAGCAGCTCGGCGACCCGGAGAAGGCGGCCGCCGCGATCCTGGCCGCCCTGGACGCCGAGCACACCCCGCTGCGCCTGCTGCTCGGCAATGACGCCGTCGACGCGGTGCTCGGCGCCCTGGAGGCGTCCGCCGAGGAGCTCCGGACCTGGGAGTCGGTGGGCCGGTCCACCGACTTCGACGCCTAGGTGCGTATGTGGAGTTCCTCTAACTCCATGGTGTTCGAATCGGTTGGCTGACACACCTGAATGCCCATCAGGGCCATGGCAGTGTGGCTGATGTGGCGAGAGCTCCCCGCACCCACCGGTGCGGGGAGTTGTGGCTACCCCACAGTCCCGCACTAGCCAGGGAGTTCCTTCGATGGGTACCGACAACCACGCGCCCCGAGCCTTCGCCCCCGAGCCGGTGCTGGTCACCGGCCTCGGGGCGACCACCCCGCTCGGCGGCGACGTCCCCTCGACCTGGGCGGCGATGCTGGCCGGTGACACCGGCATCCGGCCGATCGGGGCCGACTGGGCCGCCGGGCTCCCGGTCCGGATCGCCGGGCAGCTCGCGGTCGAGCCGGCCGAGGTCCTCGACCGGGTGCTGGCCCGCCGGCTCGACCGCTGCGAACAGGTCGCGCTGATCGCCGCCCGGGAGGCCTGGGCCGACGCCGGCCGTCCCGAGGTGGACGGCGAGCGGCTGGCCGTGGTGATCGGCACCGGCACCGGCGGCGCGCTCACCATGCTCGGCCAGGACGACGTCCTGGAGGCCTCCGGCGTCCGGAAGGTCTCCCCGCACACCGTGCCGATGCTGATGGCCAACGGTCCGGCGGCCTGGGTCTCGATCGAACTCGGCGCCCGGGCCGGCGCACACACCCCGGTGAGCGCCTGCGCGTCCGGGGCCGAGGCGATCGCCCTCGGCCTGGACCTGATCCGGCTCGGCCGGGCCGACGTGGTGGTGGCGGGCGGCGCCGAGGCGTGCGTCTGCCCGCTGACCCTGGCCGGCTTCGCCCAGGCCCGGGCCCACTCGCTGCGCAACGACGAACCCGGCCGGGCCTCCCGGCCGTTCGACGTCGACCGGGACGGTTTCGTGATCGGTGAGGGCGCGGCCGTCGTCGTGCTGGAGCGGGCCGGCTTCGCCGCCGCGCGCCGGGCCCGCGCCCACGCCGCGCTGGCCGGCGCGGCCGTCACCTCGGACGCCCACCACATCACCGCGGCCGCCTCCGAGGGACAGGTCCGGGCGATCCGCCGGGCGGTGGCCGAGGCGGGGCTGTCGCCGCTGGACATCGGGCTCGTCCATGCCCACGCCACCTCCACCCAGCTGGGCGACCTGACCGAGGCGGAGTCGGTCACCGCGGCGATCGGCGCCCACCCGGTGGTGACCGCCACCAAGTCGATGACCGGCCACCTCTTCGGTGCGGCGGGCGCGCTGGGGGCGCTAGCCTCGGTCCTCGCGCTGCGCGACGGGGTCGTGCCGCCCACCCGCAACCTGGAGCGGCAGGACCCGGGGGTCGGGCTGGACGTGGTCGCGGGGGCCGCGCGCCGGGGGCCGGTCGGGGCGGTGCTCAGCAATGCCTTCGGCTTCGGCGGGCACAACGCTTCGCTGGTGTTCGCGCCCGCGCCGTGAGGGGGCGCCCGGGGCAGGGGAACCCGGGGCGGGGCCCGGGGTGGCGGTGCCCGGTGCGGCGGCGGCGGGGGCGGCGGGAAATCCGGGAGACCGGCGAGCGGGCACTCACTACCCTGACCGCATGTCCACGGAATCCGCGCTGTCCCCAGCCCCGGCCGCACTGCGCCTCGAACCGGTCACCCCGCACAACATCGACGCCGCACTGGAGCTGAAGGTCCGCCCGGACCAGGAGCGCTTCGTCTCCCCGGTGGTCAAGTCGCTGGCCGAGGCGTACGCGCACGGCGCGAGCGCCTGGCCGAGGCTGGTCTACGACGGCGACCGGCCGGTCGGCTTCGTGATGGCCTTCTTCGACATCACCTTCTACCCGGACCGGCCGGGCGACCTGCCGCGTTCGGGCCTCTGGCGCCTCAACATCGCCGCCGGCACCCAGGGCAGGGGCTACGGCCGCTTCGCCGTGGAGCAGGTCGCCGCGGAGATCCGCCGGCGAGGCGGCGGCCGGGTCACGGTCACCTATGTGCCGGGGGAGGACGGTCCGGCGGGGTTCTACGAGCGCCTCGGCTTCCGCCCGACCGGCGAGTTCAGCGGGGACCAGACCGTCGCGGAGCTGGACCTGTCCTGAACGGACGCGGGCGGGCGACCCGGCCGCCGCCGGGTCGTCCGCCCTTTGACCGAGCCGGGGACCGGGTCAGCCGACCAGCAGGAACTTGGTGGTCGGCACGCCCCGGATGGAGGCGCAGTCCAGGTTCGAGGTGGTGGTGCTGTAGGTGAAGCCGCGGGGGACGTCGCAGGCCCAGAGGCCGTTGTACGGGGTGCGGAGGTGGAAGGTGGTGGCCTGGACGCCCTGCGTCAGGCTGCACCCGGAGGTGTAGCTGACGTAGTCGTAGGTGAAGGCGGGGGTGCCCATGCAGGCGGTGAGGCCGTCGTACGGGACGCGGAGGTGGTAGGCGTTGGAGGTCACGCCGGACTGCTGGCTGCAGGCGCTGCCCCAGCTGATGTAGTCGTAGACGAAGCCCGGCGCGCTCATGCAGGCGGTCAGGCCGTCGACCGGCGTGCGCAGGTGGAACTGCGGCGAGTTCCAGGTCCCGCCGCCGCTACAGCTGCGGTTCATCGACACCTGGTCGTAGACGTAGCCCGACGGGACCGAGCAGGCCCAGGCGCCGTCCAGCCCCGTGGTGGTGGCGGAGGCGGTGCTCGCGGTCGCGGCGCCGGAGAGCATCAGCGCCAGGGCGGCGAGGGCCGCGAGCAGCGCGTTCCGGACGGTTCGTGCGGTTCGTGCGACGGACATGGTTCTCCTTCGGTGGAGGAGTGGCCGGTGGGTGCACGGTGCAGGCGGCGATGAGCGCGGGTGAGCGTTCACTGCCGTCGACGGTTCTAGCACGCACGGCGGGCCGCCATCCCGATGATCCGTTCGAGTTGATCGTCCGGCCGCCCGCCGTCTAATCGCCTCCGCACGATTCCTCCGGTCCGGCTCGGCCGATCACCGCCACCACCCCTGCCGCAGCCGGCCCAGCACCCCCGGTAGGGTCGGTCGCCATGACCACCGCCGAGCCCGAATTCCTCACCGCCGCACGGACGTTCTACGACGCCATCGCCGCCGACTACGCCGACCGCTACCGCGACGCGCTGGCCGTGATGCCCTGGGACCGCGCCCTGCTGGGCGTGCTCGCCGAACTGGTGACCACGGCCGGCGGCGGCCGGGTCGCCGACCTCGGCTGCGGTCCGGGCCGGATCACCGGCCACCTGGCGGACCTCGGCCTGGACGTCTCCGGCCTCGACCTCTCCCCGCGCATGGTCGAACTGGCCCGTGCCACCCACCCCGCGATCCCCTTCGAGACCGGGTCCCTGCTCGATCTGCCCTACCGCGACGGCGAGTTGGCCGGCGCCGTCGCCTGGTACTCGATCATCCACACCCCGGCCGGAGAACTCCCGCGGGTGTTCGCGGAGTTCCGCCGCGTCCTGGCCCCCGGCGCCCCGCTCCTGCTGGCCTTCCAGGTGGGCGACGACGTCCTGCGGCTCGACCGCCCCTTCGGCCGTCCCGTCGCCCTGGACTTCCGCCGGGGTCGGCCGGAGCGGATCGAGGCCCTGGCCGAGGCGGCGGGTCTGAAGGTCACCACCCGCCTGGTCCGCGAACCGGAACCCGACGAGCGCACCCCGCAGGCGTACCTGCTGGCCCACCGGGCGGCGTAGCGGGCGCCCGGGCCGCTGCCCGGGGGTCGGGGGGTGTGCCGCGCGACAGGAAGCCCGGCATGCCATGATCCCTGCATGGGTTCCAACGTTTTCTTCGACATCACCATCAACGACGAGCCGGCCGGCCGGATCGTCTTCACGCTCTTCGACGACGTCGTCCCGAAGACCGCGCAGAACTTCCGCGAGCTCGCCACCGGCCAGCACGGCTTCGGCTACGAGGGCTCGTCGTTCCACCGCGTCATCCCGGGCTTCATGCTCCAGGGCGGTGACTTCACCCGCGGTGACGGCACCGGCGGCAAGAGCATCTTCGGCGAGAAGTTCGCGGACGAGAACTTCAAGCTCAAGCACACCAAGCCGGGCCAGCTCTCGATGGCCAACGCGGGCCGCAACACCAACGGCTCGCAGTTCTTCATCACCACCATCGTCACCGACTGGCTGGACGGCAAGCACGTCGTCTTCGGCGAGGTCGTCGAGGGCCTGGACCTGGTGCAGAAGATCGAGGGCCTCGGCTCGCAGAGCGGCCGCACCAAGGCCAAGGTCACCATCGCCAAGTCCGGCATCGTGGAGTAAGGGCTCGTCCCTTTCCCCGCACTCGGACGCGGCCCGCACCTCGAGCGGGCCGCGTCCGCGCGTTCTCGGCCCCGGCCCGACTCGACCCGGCCCGGCAGTCTCCCGCTCCGGCGCGGCGCTCAGAGCACTGCCGCGACCGCTGCCGCGACGAACACCACCTGCAGCGCGGTGCGCGCGGGCAGCGGGGTGACGGGCTTCCCGGCGAGGGTGCCGCCGGTGCGGGCGGCGTGCACATTGGCGGGGAACATCGCGAGCATCAGCAGGGCGAGTCCGGCGGCGGCGTACGGGGCGAGCGGCGGGAGGAGGAGCCCGGCGGCCCCGGCCAGTTCGAGGACGCCGGTGAGCGTGATGAGCAGTTCGGGGCGGGGGAGCGCCGGCGGGACCATCGCGACGAAGTCGCGCCGGAAGCCGGGCAGGAAGTGCGGCACGCCGGTGGTGACGAACATCAGGGCGAGGGCGCCGCGAACGGCCGGCTGCCAGGCGTCGAGGGTGTCGACGGCGAGGAGTCCGAGCAGGCGGAGGACGGCGAAGCCGCCGAGGAGGGCGATGAGCGGGGCCATGGTGGACTCTCCAAGCTTGTCACCGGTCAATCTTGTCACTGGAAAGATTGGCCCGGACGAGCAAACTTGTCAATGCCTAGATATGCTCTGGGGGTCGCCGACGAGAGGGAAGTGCCATGGGCAGGGCCGAGAGCTACCACCACGGAAATCTGCGGCGGGCCGTGCTGGACGCCGCGATCGCGGCGATCACGGAGTCCGGGCCGTCCGGCTGGAGCCTGCGGGAGCTGGCACGCCGGGCGGAGGTGTCGCACGCGGCGCCGGCGCACCACTTCGGCGACAAGGCGGGGGTGCTGACCGCGGTGGCGGCGGAGGGCTTCGAGCTGTTCGCGGACGCGCTGGAGCGGGCGGCGGGGGATCCGTACGGGTCGGGGGTGGCCTACGTGCGGTTCGCGGTTGACCACCGGGCGTACTTCGAGGTGATGTTCCGGCCGGAGCTGTACCGGGCGGACGACCCGGAGATGGCGATGGCCCGCGAGCGCGCGGGGGCGGTGCTCGCGGCGAGCGGCCGCGTGCTGTCCCGGGGGGAGCGGCCCGACCGGGCGACGACCATCGCCGCCTGGTCGCTGGCGCACGGCTTCGCGAGCCTCTGGCTGAACGGCGCCCTGCCGGAGAGCAGGACCGGGGCGGACGTCGAGGAGCTGGCCCGGGAGGTGCTGCGGGTGGTGTTCGGCGGAGCGGAGTAGGAAGTCGGCCGGACCGACTTCCTACTCCGGGAGAAGGCTCAGCGGACCTCGACGGTGACCGACTCGATGACCACGGGCTCCACCGGACGGTCCCCCGGGCCGGTCGCGGTGGCGGCGATGGAATCCACCACCTTCTGGCCGGCCGGGTCCGCGACCTCCCCGAAGATGGTGTGCTTCCGGTTGAGGTGCGGGGTCGCCCGGGTGGTGATGAAGAACTGCGAACCATTGGTGTTCGGGCCCGCGTTGGCCATCGCCAGGAGGTAGGGCCTGGTGAAGAAGAGCTCGGGGTGGAACTCGTCGGCGAACTCGTAGCCGGGGCCGCCCGTACCGTCCCCCAGCGGGTCCCCGCCCTGGATCATGAAGTTGGGAATGACCCGGTGGAAGGTCGTCCCGTCGTACAGCGGAGCCGTCCTGACCTCCCCGGTCGCGGGGTCGGTCCACTCCCGCCGCCCTTCGGCCAACTCCACGAAGTTGCGCACGGTCTTCGGAGTGTGGAACTGGAACAGCTTGACGGTGATGTCGCCGTGGTTGGTCTTGAGGACGGCGTAGTACTGCGAGCCCATGGACTGAAGAAACCTTTCAACGAACCAACCGGACCCGCCCGATCCTCCCACGCCGCCCCGTCCCCGAACCGGGCGGAGCGAGGGCGGTGACGGCGCGGGGCACCTGGGGACTGACCGACCGGCCGCGGGGCGTTGTTCGGATCACGTCCGCCGGGCTTCGGCGGTCACTCGGACGGGTGGGGGCGGCGGTGGCTGCGGCGTGGCCGTCGGGGAGTCGGGCGTGTGCGCGGTACGCCTTTGCTGCACACGCTCCCGCACGGAACCGGGTACCCCATGACTCTCCGCCGTCTGGTGCAGGCCGCTCTGGTCCTCGCCCTGGCCTGCCCGCTCGCTCCCGCCGCCCCCGCGCTGGCCGCCGCCCCGACCGTCCGGGCGGTCGTCCAACCTCCGCTCCCCGTCCAGGACTTCCCGGAGCAGGTCGAACGGGCCTGCCGGATCTGGGAGGGTATCGAGTGGCCCACCAGTCCCCGCCCGGTCGACTTCCGGATTCCCGGCCCGGAGTACATCCGGGGCAGCAACCCGTACGGCAACCGGAGCGGGGACCTCCCGGCGGGCGGCGCGTACCACGAGTACGACGTCAACCCCCGTCCGGCGCCGAAGACCCACCGGGACGCCGAGCGCCTGGTCCGCGACGAGCGCACCGCGCAGACCTGGTACACCGACGACCACTACGCCAACTTCCGCGAGATCTCCGAAGGCTGCTGACGTGCCCGTAGTGCCCGAGCCCCCGCTCGGTCCGGCCCGGTGGGACCTCCTGCCGGGCCGGACCTGGGCGGGCTTCGCCGCCGCCCCGGACCTGCTCCGCCTCGTCCGGGGCGCGAACTGCCGCACCAGGGCGGCCCTGTTCGCCGAGTGGGCGCGGGCGCTCTCGTTCCCGGGCTACTTCGGCCACAACTGGGACGCCTTCGAGGAGTGCCTCAACGACGCGCTCCTCCCGCCCGGCGCCGAGCCGGCCGGGTCGGTCGAGTCGGCCGGCTCGGCCGAACCCCGCCTGCTCGTCCTCGTCGCGGACGCCGACGCCCTCCTGGCGGACGAGCCGCCCGCCCAACTCGCACTGCTCCTCAGCATCCTGGACGCGGCCGCCGACCGCTCCCTCCGCGTCCTCTTCCTCGCGGACCCGCCCGGGGCCGAGGCCGCCGAGGCCCGTCTCCGCGCGGCCGGCCGGACCGCCTGAGCCCGCTCAGCCCCGGTCGGTCACCACCGGCCGCTGCTGGCGCAGCGAGACCCGGTTGCCGTCCGGGTCCCGGGCCTCGATGCGGAAGCCGAACGGGTACTCCTCGGGCTCGTGCCGGTCGAACTCCACCCCGCGCTCGCGCCAGATCCCGACATCCTTCTTCAGGTCGTCCGACTCCAGGATGATCGGACCGGGCGCGGACACCCCCTCCGCCCGCGGCGGCTGCCCGGCGGCCGGGGCGTGCGACCAGAGGATGATCTCGAACGGGTGCCCCTCGGCGCCCACGGTGAGGAAGCGGCCGTCCGGGCCGGGGTAGTCGACGCGCTTCTCCAGCCCCAGCTGTTCGGTGTAGAACCGCAGCGCGCGGTCCTGGTCGGTGACGTAGACCGTGACGTACATGACCCTGGTGAGCATGGTGCTGTCCTCTCCGTCCGGCGGCCCGGTGGTGCCGCTCCGCCTCCCTGACGGATCACGGCGGCCCGGTTGTGACGGCCGGGGGCGAAAATCTTCCGCACCGGAAGTCGACCCGTCCGACTTCCCACTCCGCACCCGGCCGCCGCGCCGCTCCGTCCGCGACGCCGTGTCACCGTCCGGCTACTTTGGGCCGCATCGGCGGGGTCGCGCAGGGCCGCCCCGCTCCGGCCGAAAGGAATGTGGACGCATGAAGCAGCGACGCACGGCAACCGCTCTCGGGGCCTGGCTGGCGGCCGCCGCCCTCGCCGTGGCGGTCCCGAACACCGCGTACGCGGCCCACGGGATCCTGGTCATCGACGGTGCCGCGTACCAGGATCCGCGCGGGTGCCTCCCGCTCGGCGACTTCGTCCAGCCCCTGGTCACCAACTACACGGACTCGGTGGTCCAGGTCCGGGCCGGGACGAGCTGCGAGGGCGCGGTCGAGAAGTTCGTCGTCCCCGGCGAGTCCTACGCGGCGCTGGGCGGCCGCAGCGTCCTCGTTCCCTGACATGCCCGCCCACGCGCAGGAAGTCGGCCCCGCCGACTTCCTGCGCCCCGGGCCGTCGCACCGCAGGTCGGCCCAGGTGGCCGCCCGGGCCGCCGAGGTCCCCCGAACGACCTAGGTCCGAGGTCCGATGGCCGGAAGTACCGGGTCCGCTTGGATGGTGACCATGGACGAACCCATGCGGAACGCGGAGATCCCGACCGGCGAGCAGGTGGCGGCGTACCTCGCCCGGATCGGCGCCGAGCGGCCCGCCCGCGCCGGTGCCGCCGAGCTGGCGCGGCTCCAGGAGGCGCACCTGGACGCCGTCCCGTTCGAGAATCTGAGCATCCACCTCGGCGAGCCCGTCGTGCTCGAACCGGAGGCGCTGCTGGAGAAGCTCGTGGGGCGCAGGCGCGGTGGGTTCTGCTACGAACTCAACGGCGCCTTCGCTGCGTTGCTGCGGGCCCTCGGCTACCGCGTCGAGCTGCTCGCGGCCCGGGTCTTCGACGGGGCTGAGCCCGGGCCGCCGTTCGACCACCTCGCGCTGCGGGTGGAGGCGGACGGCGCCGCCTGGCTGGTGGACGTCGGCTTCGGCAAGTTCGCCCGCCGGCCGCTGAGCCTCGACGAGCGCGGCCGGCAGCAGGACCCGGCGGGAGTCTTCACCATCGCCCCGAGCTCCGACACCGGGAGCTCCGGCGCCGCCGGTGACCTGGACGTCGCCCTCGACGGCGCGCCGCAGTACCGCCTCGACCCCCGCCCGTACCGGCTGGCCGACTTCGCCCCGACCTGCTGGTGGCAGACCACGTCCCCCGCCTCGCACTTCACCCGCGCGACCACGTGCTCCCGCCCCACCCCGGACGGCGGCCGGACCACCCTCACCAGCACCCGCGCCACCGGCGGCACCCGGCTCCTGCGCACCGCCCCCGACGGCACCCGCACCGAGGAGCTCCTCGACGCCGACGCGGCCCTGAGCGCCTACCGCACCCACTTCGGCCTCGTCCTGGACCGCCTCCCGACCGCGCCCTGAGCGGCCCTGCGGAACGCCGCCGGCTCCGTCGGCACCAGCTCGACGAACTCGTCGCGGTCGTGCGCGATCCGGTCGGTCGGGGCAGCGTGTCCGGACGTCCGTGAGTGCGGACGGCATCGTGTGCACGCGCAGAATAGCCGTGCATCGCCCGCTCCGGGAGGATTCGCCGGAATCGTTCGCCGTGGCTGACCGGGCGCCGTAAGCTGCGCGGGCGTGGTCGGCCCGGCGTCCGGGAAGCGGCCGCGAATCGACGAACTCCGCACCCCGGCAAGGTGGTTCACCCATGAGGCAGACGAGTCGGCGCAAGGACGACGGTGAGGTGACCTGCGAGCAGGTGACCGTCCTCTCCTTCGAGCCCGAGCCCGAGGCCCGGGTCGACCAGGACGGCCGCGTCCTGCTGCTGAGCGAGCCCGAGAGTCTGACCCGTATCCCGGTCCGGATCCTCCGGGAGGCCATGACGATCAAGCGGGTCGCGGGCTACTGGATCAGCTGGGCGGAGTGGTTCGGCCCGGACGACATCCGCAACCACGCCCGCTGGGTGCCGGACGAGGAGTACGTCCGGCCCGGCGAGGGCGGTCTCGACGGCCGGCTGGACGTGAAGGTGTCGGCGTACTGGGCGGTGGAGCGGGAGCCGCGCCGGGCGCGGTTGCGGACCAGCGAGGCCGTGGTGACCTTCCCAGCGGGGGAGGCCCGCTGCGAACTCGTCCTGGAGCGCCCCGAGCCGCAGCACCCGGCCACCCTGGTCGTCCATCTGTCGGACGCCTGGTGGTCGGGCGGCCGCGGCGGCCGGACCATCCACCACGGTCTGGCCGGCGAGCTGGAGGGCCCGGGCGGGCGGCCGGGCGAAGGGCGGCGGGGCGCGGCCGTCCACCGGTACGCGGAGTGTGCGACGGGGCACCTGCCGGGGGTGGCCGTCCGCTGACCGGGGGTGTCTCGGCCGAGCGCCTCAGGTGTGCGCCTCGGCCGCAGCCATGCCCGCGTTCGCCCCCGCCCCTGCCGCGCCGCCCGGCCAGTCCGCCCGCGTCCCGACCTTCCGGGCGGGGGCGCCGGCCCAGATCTCGCCCGGCCCGGTGGAGCGGGTCAGTACGGCGTTGGCGCCGACCACGGTGCCGGCGCCGACCGTCAGCACTCCGGCCTTGCAGACCACCTTGGCGCCCGCGCACAGCACCGCGCCGTCCTCCACCACCACCCGCCGCATCGCGCTCGCCTCCTGCGGCACCCAGGGGTCGGCGCGGCCGACGGTCACGCCGTTGTACAGGGTCACCCCGGCGCCGAGGGTGGTGTACGGATGCAGCACGGTGCCGAAGCCCCGGTGGAACACGACGAGTCCCGGACCGATCTCGGCGGCGGCCGGCACCTCCATCCCGTAGACGGCGAGCGCCTCCTGGACCAGGCGGCCCAGGAGGCGGTGGCGACGGCGGTAGATCAGCGCGGTGACGAGTGACATCCACCCATTGTGTCGGCGGTGTTACGAGGAGTCACGCAGGTGTGCGGGGCGCCCGTGGTGGCGGAGGGTCGGCCGCTTCACGTCCGGCCGCATCACGTCCGGCTGCTTCGCGCCCGACTACTGCACGTCCGACTACTTCACGTCCGGCACGGCGGTGTCGTTCTTGAAGGCGTCGAACACCTGCTTGGCCTTCGCGGTGTCCCACTTGACCGCCGACTCGCCGGTGTTGGTCTTGAAGTCCGGGTTGGCGATCGGCACGGTGATGCTCTTCCCGCTGCCGCCGTTGACGTCCTTCATGGCGAGGAAGAGCGAGCCGAGGTCGGTCAGCCCGGCGTCCTCGTCGACGATCAGCGTGCCGAGGCCGGAGGACACCAGCGGGTAGAAGGTGAACGGGTTGAGCACGGTGGCCGGCGAGGCCGCCTGCTTGGCCAGCGCGCCGAGGAACTTCTGCTGGTTGCGCATCCGGCCGAGGTCCTGGTCGGCCATCTGGTGGCGCTGGCGGACGAAGGCCAGCGCCTGGGTGCCGTCGAGGCTCTGGCAGCCGGCCTTGAGGTCGAGGCCGGAGTCCTTGTCCTTGACGTCCTGCTCGATGCACATGTCCACGCCGCCGACCGAGTCGACGATGCCGACGAAGCCGGCGAAGCCGATCTCGGCGTAGTGGTCGATTCGGATGCCGGTGTTCGTCTCCACGGTCTGCGCGAGCAGCTTGCCGCCGCCGGAGGCGAAGGCGGAGTTGATCTTCGAGGTGGTCGCCTTGACGGGCTTGCCGTTCTCGCCGGCGTGCTCGGGGATCGGCACCCAGGAGTCGCGGGGGATGCTCATCAGGGTGTTCCCGCTGTCCCCGACGTGCAGGATCATCATCGAGTCGCTGCGCTTGCCGCCCGCGTGGCCGGTGTGCAGGTCCTTCTCCTGGCTGTCGGAGAGGCCGTTGCGGCTGTCCGAGCCGACGATCAGCCAGTTGGTGCCCTTGCCCGCGGCCGGGCGGCCCGGGTAGTCGGCGAGCACGTTCTCGTGGTTGAGCTTGGAGTCCGCCCAGAACCAGGTGGAGACGCTGGTGACCATCAGGGCGATCAGCACGCCGAACACCGACCACTTGACGATCCGGCGCCGCGGCCAGCGTCCGGGGCGGGCGGCGGCGGGCGACTGCGGCCCGCCGGGGGCTATCGGGCCACCGGGCGCGGAACCGGGACCGCCGGGGCCGCCGGGGCCACCCGGACCGCCCTGTGCGGGCACCGACGGGCGCGCACCGGGCTGCCCCGGCTGCCCGTACCCCTGGGCGGGGCCGTACCCGGGCGCCTGCGGCGGCGTGCCCGGCCGGCCCTGCTGGGGTTGCCCCTGCCCCTGCGGCTGTCCCTGGGGCTGGGGCTGCCGGGGTGCCGGAGCGCCCGGCCCGCGCGGGTTCAGCCCGGCGGGCAGCGGCGGCTCGGCGCCCGCGCCGCCGCCACCGTGCCCGTACGCGGCGCCACCGCCACCGTTGCCGCCGTACGGGTTCCCGCCGCCGCCCGGGCGGCCCTCCTGCCACGTGTTCATGTGGGAGAGGATGCCCGACGCGGGCGCCGGTGACTCCCCCCGGGGCCCCTACCAGGACCCTTGTAGCAGTTTTGATGCACGCGCCGGATCGTTCCGCCGCATGGTGCCGGGCGGGCGCACGCCCCGTGTCGGTCCGGCCACCCGGCCGCCGTCCGGTCGTCGTCCGGCCGCTGTCCGGCCGCTGTCCGAGCGGTCACCCTCCCGGTCCTCCGTCTCACCGTCCGTCTCACCTGGTGTTCGGTTGTCGGGACGATCCTTGACCGTCCCGAACGCAGCGTGTTTGCATGACTGCCATGGATCAGCGATGGACTCTCACGCGTCGGCGGCACGTCGACCTGCAGCGTGTGTCCTGTTCGCTCTGTTGTGGCTGACGCTCGCCCGTCGAACCCCCACCACTCCTCCTCTTCCCCCGTTCCGCCGCTGCCCGTGCGGCGTGCCCACCGCTGACTGTCTCCGTCCGGCCCCGCCGGGCCGGCCGACGTGCCCGCGGTCGGTGCCGCGCGCCGCCGAAGCGGCGTCCCCGCTTCCTCCCCGAGGTGAATCCATGGCCACCGTCCTGTCCGTCTCCGGCTCGCCGTCCCCGACTTCCCGCACCACCCGCCTGCTGCGCCTGATCGACGCGCAGCTGGAGGAGCGCGGCCACCGCGTCGTCCCCTTCGAGGTGCGCAGCCTGCCCGCGCACGCGCTGCTGACCGCCGACCTGTCGCATCCGCAGCTGGCGGCCGCCCTGGAGCTGTTCGCCGAGGCGGACGGTGTGGTGATCGGCACCCCGGTCTACAAGGCCGCCTACTCGGGGCTGCTGAAGGCGCTGCTGGACGTGCTGCCGCAGTACGCGCTGCGCGACAAGGCCGTCCTGCCGCTCGCCACCGGCGGCTCCACCGCGCACGTGCTGGCGGTGGACTACGCGCTCCGGCCGGTGCTCAGCTCGATGGGCGCCGACCACATCACCCGGGGCTGGTTCGTGCTGGACCGCCACATCACCGTCCGGGACGACGGCACGACCGTGCTGGAGCGCGAGACGGACGTGCTGCTGCGGCCGGTGGTGGACGCCTTCGCGGGCACCCTGGAGCGCCTCGCCGCCCCCGCCCTGACTGCCTGACGCCGAGTCAGCGCCTCGCCGGGGCAGTCGCGTCGGCCCCCTCGGACGCCCTCCCGCCGGCCCTTGCGGGCGTTCCGGCGAGGGGCGGCGAGGGGGCCGACGGGCGTTCCGGCCCCGCTCGGCGGAGCACCCGCGGGCGGCTTCCCGCGCCGCCTCGCCGGGGCTCCGTAAGGGGGGTCCCTGAGGGCGGCCCGGCCGACCCCTAGGGGGAGGGGAGGTCCACCCCGTACAACTCCGGTTGGGCCGCTTCCTCCCGTCGGATGACGAGGAGGAGCGGCCCCGACTCCTAACGTGGTTCACATCCCCGCCCGTCCGAGGCGGACCCGCTCCGGTCGGGTCCGGGTCCCCGGTTCACCGGGAGGGTGGGGCTGACTCCCGGTCGAAAACTATCCCCTGCGCGATGTCGCCGGACGGGTGGGACGGATCAGGCTGGGGGGCAACGGGTGGGACCACTTCTTAGGAGACGACAGTGACGACGGCAGCAGCAGCCGTGTACGACCCCCAGCTTCCCGGCGGTGTCCCCGCCGTCGCCGCTTCGGCCCGCCAGGTGACCAAGTCCTACGGTGCCGGTGAGACCAGGGTGACGGCCCTGGACGCGGTGGACGTCGACATCCAGCGGGGCCGGTTCACCGCGATCATGGGCCCCTCGGGCTCCGGCAAGTCGACCCTGATGCACTGCCTGGCCGGTCTGGACACGGTGACCGAGGGGCGGATCTGGATCGGCGAGACCGAGATCACCGGTCTGAAGGACAAGCAGCTCACCAAGCTGCGCCGGGACAAGATCGGCTTCATCTTCCAGGCCTTCAACCTCCTCCCGACGCTGAACGCGCTGGAGAACATCACCCTCCCGATGGACATCGCCGGCCGCAGGCCCGACCAGGCCTGGCTGGACCGGGTGGTGGAGACGGTCGGGCTGTCCGACCGGCTCAAGCACCGGCCGACCCAGCTCTCCGGCGGCCAGCAGCAGCGCGTCGCGGTGGCCCGGGCACTGGCAGCCCGGCCCGAGATCATCTTCGGTGACGAGCCCACCGGGAACCTCGACTCGCGCTCCGGCGCCGAGGTGCTCTCCTTCCTGCGCCGCAGTGTCGACGAGCTGGGCCAGACCATCGTCATGGTCACCCACGACCCGGTCGCGGCCGGCTACGCGGACCGTGTGCTGTTCCTCGCGGACGGCGTGATGGTCGACGAGATGCACGCCCCGACGGCTGACTCCGTCCTCGAGCGCATGCGCCGTTTCGACGGCAAGCGCACCAGCTGAGCGGGCGGGAGCGGACAGGACCATGTTGCTCAAGACATCACTTCGAAGTTTCTTCGCCCACAAGGGGCGGATGGCGCTCTCCCTGGTCGCGGTCGTCCTCTCGGTCGCGTTCGTGTCCGGGACGCTGGTGTTCTCCAACACCGCGACCAGCACCTTCGACTCGCTCTTCGCCTCGACCGCCTCCGACGTCTCGGTCGGGCCCGCCAAGCCGGAGATCGGCGGCGAGGACACCCGCGCGAAGACGCGGACGATCACCGTCGACAGCGTGCGGAAGGTCGCCGCGGTCCCCGGGGTGAGGACGGCGATCGGTCAGGTCACGGTGGAGAACGCCACCCTGGCGGACCCGGCGACCCTCAAGAAGGTCGGCCCGACCACCGGCGCCCCGACCATCGTCGGCAACTGGGCGGACACCCCGCGCAGCCCGGTCGAGATCACCTCCGGCCACGCACCGGAGGGCCCCGACCAGGTCGTGCTCGACGCCGACACCGCGAAGAAGGCCAAGCTCGGCCTGGGCGGCAAGCTGCGGGTGATCATCGACGACAACCACGACTTCACGATCGTCGGCATCGCCGCGTTCAAGACCACCAACCCGGGCGCGGCGCTGGCCTTCCTGGACACCGCCACCGCGCAGAGCGTCCTGCTCGGGGGAGCCGCCTACACCTCGGTCGAGGTGTACGGCGACGGCAGCCGGTCCGACGAGCAGCTCAAGTCCGACGCGCTGGCCGGGCTGGGCGGCGGCTACCAGGCGAAGACGGCGGCCGAGCAGAAGGCGGACGGCCAGAAGAGCGTCGGCTCCTTCCTCGACTTCATGAAGTACGCGATGCTCGGCTTCGCTGGCATCTCGCTGCTGGTCGGCGGCTTCCTGATCATCAACACCTTCTCGATGCTGGTCGCCCAGCGCACCCGGGAGATCGGCCTGCTGCGGGCCGTCGGCGGCAGCCGCAAGCAGGTCAACCGTTCGGTGCTGGTGGAGGCGCTGCTGCTGGGCCTGGCCGGGTCCACGATCGGCATCGCGGCCGGCCTCGGCCTGGCGGTCGGGCTGATCCAGTTGATGAACGCGGCGGGCATGCACCTCGACGCCTCGGACCTGAAGATCGGCGCGGACGTGTTCGTCGCCGGGTACGCGGTGGGTGTCGTGATCACCGTGCTCGCGGCCTGGATCCCGGCCCGCCGGGCGAGCCGGATCGCACCGATCGCGGCACTGCGCGACCACGGGACCCCGGCCGAGGCCCGCTCCAACACCGTCCGGGCGATCGTCGGTCTGGTGCTCACGGCGGGCGGCGGCGGTCTGCTGGTGCTGGCCGCCAAGGCGGAGAAGGCGGCCACCGGGGGCCAGTTCATCGGCCTCGGCGTGCTGCTGACCCTGGTCGGCTTCGTCGTCCTCGGCCCGCTGCTGGCCACCACCGTGGTCCGGGTGCTCGGCGCGCTGCTGCCCACCCTGTTCGGTCCGTCCGGCAAGCTCGCCCAGCGCAACGCGATGCGCAACCCGCGCCGTACGGGTGCCACGGCTGCCGCACTGATGATCGGACTGGCGCTGGTGATCGGGGCCTCGGTCTTCACCTCCTCGGTGATCAAGTCCACCAACGACCAGATCGACCGCTCGGTGGGCGCCGACTACATCATCTCGGCCGGCCAGAACGGGGTCTCCCCGGGGATCGCCGCCGCCGTGCGGCAGGTCCAGGGCGTGGACCACATCACCGCGCAGAAGTACCTCCCGGCGTACTTCACCGCGCCGGACGGGAAGACCGTGGAGAACGGCATATCCGCCGTCACCGCGCGGTTCACCGAGGACTTCCGGCTGCCGGTCAAGGAGGGCGCTCCGGGCTCCCTCCAGCAGGGCGCGGTGGCGATCGGCGAGGACTACGCCAAGGACCACGGCCTCAAGCTCGGCGACACCATCAAGGTCGACTACGGCAACGGGCGGGTCCAGTCGCTGCCGGTCGGCGTCATCATGACCAAGGGCAACCAGCTCTTCGACGGCAACACCTTCGCCTCGCTCGACACCGTGACCAAGGCGGTGCCGGCCGCGGACCAGCCGGTGGACGCGATCCTGTTCGGCAAGGCGGCCGCCGGGGCGGACGTCGCGAAGACGCTCACCGGCCTGGAGGACGCGCTCAAGCCGTACCCGCAGGCCTCGGTCCGCGACCAGGCCGGCTACAAGGACCTCGTCCAGGAGCAGGTCAACACCCTGCTCTACATGATCTACGGCCTGCTCGGGCTGGCGATCGTGGTCGCGGTGCTCGGTGTCGTCAACACCCTGGCGCTCTCGGTGGTGGAGCGGACTCGCGAGATCGGCCTGCTGCGGGCGATCGGGCTCTCCCGTCGCCAGCTGCGCCGGATGATCCGGCTGGAGTCCGTGGTGATCGCCCTGTTCGGCGCCGTCCTCGGCACCGCGCTCGGCCTGGCCTGGGGCATCACCGGACAGCAGGTGCTGCGGACCCAGGGCCTGGAGTCGCTGGCCGTCCCGACCACGACCATCCTCCTCACCCTGGGTGCCTCGATGGTCATCGGCCTGCTGGCCGCTCTGGTGCCGGCCTTCCGGGCCGGGCGGATGAACGTCCTCGCGGCGATCGCGACGGACTGACCGCACGCGGCCCCCGGATCGGGGGACCGGGGGCCGCGTCGGGGGACCGGGGAGGGTGGGGACGGGGAGAAGCTGGGCCCGGTCCCAGGAGCAGGGGGGAACAAGAGGGGGAAGGGGCAGGGTGCCATGTGCACCCTGCCCCTGTTGTGCGGCGGGCGGACCCATCGGCCGGTTCAGGGGCAGATGATGTCGCTGGCCCGCTCGGCCCCCGGTGCGGCCGCGCCCGCTCCGGTCGCGCCCTCGGCGCGCGCCTCCGCCGCCGGGCCGGAGGGTGCCGCACCGGTACCTCCGCCGGGGACCGGCGAGGACGGCGACGGAGGCGGCGGCGGGGCGGGCACCGCGACCGCCGTCGCGGACGGACCGGCCGCGGCCGTCGCTCCCGCCGCCGGGTGGTCCGCTCCCGCGTACACCTGGAGGGTCGGCCCCAGCCCCGGGACGGGCGTCAGCTCGGCGGTCGGCACCGCGCCGGCCAGCGTCCGCGCCGACTCGGCCCAGTGCGGGTCGTACCGGATCACCGTGCGGCCGGCCGGTGTGCCGGCCGGGGCGTTGGACGGCGCCCCGGTGGTGGCGAACCCGGCCCGCCGCAGCTCGGCGTCGACCCGGGCACCGAGACCGGCCACACCCGCCGCGTTGAACACCTGGACGTGCACCTGCTCCGGCGCGACGGTGCTCGCCCCCGCCCCCGCCCCCGCTGCCGCCGCGCCACCTGCCCCCGCTGCCGTAGCCGTAGCCGGGGCCGCCGAAGGC
>NZ_LGDO01000078.1:0-19149 GCF_001279805.1 Streptomyces sp. XY431 | reverse complement strand
CGCCGTTGGTCTCCTCCCACAGGTCGAACACACCACCCGCGAGCGGCGCGCCGGTCTCGGCGTTCGTCTTCAGCACCCGCACCTCACCCGTCACCGGGGTGGAGCCGCAGGAGGGCAGGTCGCCGTTGAAGGGGTAGGAGTGGAACTCCTGGCCGCCGCCGCCGACGGGCAGGCTGGTGTGGGTGAGGGAGCCGGTGGTGAAGAAGCGGCCGTTGACGCCGGCCAGGGTGACCGTGGTCTGCGACGTCGGTTCGCCGATCAGGAAGCTGCCCTGGAACTGGCCGGTGCCGCCCAGGGTGACCGAGGTGGCGTCGGGAAAGTTCCACAGCAGGTGGTCGCGGTAGCCGTTCAGCGGGTCGTCGGAGTCGTTGATGCCGCCGCTGAAGGTGTTCAGGACGCGGGTGGTGCCGGTGACGTTGACCAGGATGGTGGCCCCGGCCGGGATGTTGGCGAAGACGATGCCCTGCTGACCGCCGGTCGGCCCGGTGAGGTCGAAGTCGGCGTTGAAGACCTGGAGCGCCGAACTGCCGTCACCGGTGAACAGGGTCTGGCCGCCCGAGTTGACGGCGGTGCCGGTCGGGGTGCGGGCCATACCGTCGACCCGGGCGTAGCAGTCGGAGGCGGTCGAGAGCTGGGCGCGCAGACCGGTGTAGGGCTGGACGGCGTTGGCATCGGTGGTGGAGGTTCCGGTCACCGTGCCGCTGACGGGACCGGCGTGCCGGACGACGCCGCCCTCGGCCACCAGGGTCTGGCCGCTCGCGACGGTGACCCCGGCGCCGGTGGTGAGGAAGTCGGCGCCGTCCGGCGGCGGGACCCGGGAGCCGACGCCGGCGATGCCGACGTTGTAGATCGAGCTGACCCCGGCCTCCTTCGCCTGGTCGAAGGCGTTGAGGACAACGACGCGGCCCTCGGCCTCGGCGGCGCGGCCGCGGACCAGGAAGTCACCGCCGACGAAGACGTTGATGCCGTTGTCCCGGCCGGTGAACGGCAGGTTGTTGATCGAGGTGGGGTAAGTGGCGGGGCAGCTGCCGGGCACACAGGGCCCGAGTCCGCCGGGCAGCGGGGCGGCCGCGGCGCCGACCGCGCCCGGGCCGAGCGCGAGGACGGGGACGAGGGCCGTGACGAGGGTGCACGGCACCGCCAGGGCACCGGCCCTTCGGCGGACGCGGGCGAGCAGTCGATTGAGGGAAGCCATGCTCGTAGCGTCCGACAGTTTGTACGAACGCGGTCACCGCTGGGGCGCCCTCCTACGCTGATGCGGTGAGCGGGCGCACCCGCCCGGACCAACCGTCACCGTCCGGAGCCGGGGAAGGGGCTGCACCAACAGGACGGGCTGCGCCAACAGGATGGGCTGCACCCACAGGATCGGGGCAGCCCGCAGCGTCAGGACGCCTCGTCCCAGGGGGAAGCCGCCCGGTTCCCGGTGCCGTCGCAGGTGCGGCAGATCTCGTCGCGGTAGGCGTGCTTGGCCCCGCCCGCGTCGACCCGGTAGCGGACGTACACCCCGGTGCCGTCGCAGAGGAAGCAGTTGCCGCCGCCACCGCCGACCTCGGTGGTGCCCGTGCCCTGGCAGGTCCGGCAGCTGAGGCCGGCGGTACGGCCGGTGCCCGCACAGATGCGGCAGACCGTGGTCATCGTCTTCCTCCTGTCGGCGCGCGGAACCTGGGGCGTGCCCTGGGTCATGCTAGGCCAGCCGTCCCACGCGCGGGTCCGGGTCGGCGGGGTCAGCCCGGCAGGCCCTCCCCGACGCGGCGGGAGACCGAGATCTGCTGGAGGTCGAGCAGCCCGGGCGGTTCGGCGACACCGGGGCCGCCGGAGTGCACCCAGGTGGCGATCTCCTCGATCATGTCGTCCGCCAGCACCCAGCCCAGCCAGACCGGCCGGCCGCCGGCCGCGCGGCCCTCGCTGGAGGGGCCGACCACCACGACGTTGGAGTGCGCGCAGGTGTCCAGGCACTTCACCGCGCGGACCCGGCCCGCGTCGCCGACCGCCGCGCGCAGCCGCTCGTACTGGCCGGCGTGGTCGACACCGGGGTGCTTCTCCTGGGTACCGCAGCAGCAGCCCCGGCAGACGGTGACGGTCACCGGGGCCGCCGGGCCGCGTCCGCCCTGCTTGCCTGCCGCGCCCTGCTTACCTGCCGCGCCCTGCTTGCCGGCCCCGCCCTGCTTGCCGATCCGGTCGCGCTCGCGACGGCTCATGGTTCCTCGGCCTCCTCGTTCCCCAGGGCCCGCCGCCGCGCCCGTGCGCGCGGCAGCCGCAGGCCGCTGCGGCCGACGATCACGGTGGAGCCCGCCGACCGGGTGGCACCAGGACGGCAGCCGCAGCCTACCCGGCCACCGTCGGACGGCCGCCCCGGGCTTCGCCGGAAACATGAACTACGCGCCAACACAAGGGAGTTGATGACGAACCCCTGGGCGCGGAGCCGGGCCCGAGCGTAGGCTGCCCCACTGTGAACCTTCTCGCCCTCCTGATCGGGACGGTCTTCGCCGGCAACGCGTACTGGACCGGGTCACGGGCCTCGCGGACGTTCCGGATCAACCGCTACGGCACCCGGCACCGGGCCCGGGTGGTCTCCGTGACGAGCACGCCCGTGGGCGACGAGGGCGGCTACGAGGACACCGTCCGGGTGCGGTTCGAGGTCGCGGACGGCCCCGCGGTGGAGGCGGACACCTCGATCGCCCTGCGCGGGCCGACCGGACTCGGCCCCGGCGACCCGGTCGAGGTCGCCCACCTCCCGCGCTTCCCGGAGAAGGTCGTCGTCCTCGGCTTCCCCAGCACCGACGGCGTCGGGCTGCTGGGGTACTGCTGCGTGCTCTTCGCCGTGGCGACGGTGTTCTTCTTCTGGGTGGCCGCCACCATCGGCTGACGGCACGGAGCCCCCACCACCACGCCGCCGCCCGACCCCTCCCCCACCGCGACAGACCGCCCGAATTCCGCTCCGCCCCGTTTCGGAATGCATTTCGACACCCCTCGGAGCGAAATTCGGAATTCCCTCCGGAGCACCCGTCGAAACCTCTGACGAATTTTCGGAAATGTATGCGCACAGCATGGACGGCCGCGAAACCTGCCAGTAACTTACCTGTCAGTAGTAGCTGTGGCCCGGCTCGCACGACCCCCACCCACTCGTTTCTCTCCCCCAGGAGGAATCGTGCTCCGCCGTGCCCGGAATTCCCTGCTGCTCGCTTCCGCCGCGTTGGGCGCCGCTCTCGCGATGACCGCCACCAGCGCGCAGGCCGCCACTCCCGCCCCCCACCGCTACGTGGCGCTCGGCGACTCCTATGCGGCCGGTGCGGGGGTTCCGGGCCAGTCGGCCGGACTCTGCCTGCGCTCCGACCGCAACTACGGCCACCTGGTCGCCGCCGCCCTGAACGCCGCCGCCTACCGCGACGTCACCTGTGCCGCCGCCAAGGTCAAGTCGATCACCGAGGCGCAGTACGACGCCTTCCTCCGGGTCAACGATCCGCAGATCGACGCGGTGACCGCCGACACCGACCTGATCACCCTGGGGATCGGCGGCAACGACCTCGGCGACAGCGATCTCGGGATCGCCGACGTGATCGCGACCTGTATCGCGGGCGCCGTGGTCAACCCGCTCGGCACCCCGTGCACCGACGTCTACCACCACGGGTACTGGGACTGGTCCAGCTGGTCCTGGCAGTACGGCAACGACGACCTCGCCGACCGGGTCGACCGGACCGGGCCGCGGCTCGCCGACACCGTGAAGCGGCTGCGCGCCAAGGCCCCGAACGCCCGGATCCTGCTGGTCGGGTACCCCTCGGTGCTGCCCGCCGACGGCGCCTCCTGCGTCCTGCGCCAGCCGATCGCCCCGCGCGACATCCCGTACCTGCACGAGGTGCTCGGCCGGCTGAACACGATGCTGCGGTCCACCGCCCAGGCCACCGGCGCCACCTACGTGGACACCGCCACGCCCACCCGCGGGCACGACGTCTGCTCGGCCGACCGCTGGGTCGAGGGCGCGCTGCCCGGCTCCCCGGCCGTGCCCTTCCACCCGAACGCGACCGGCGAGCGGGTCATGGCCGACGCCGTGCTCAAGGCCCTCGGGTAACACCTCCGAAAGACACCCCACAAGCCCCGAGGGGCGGTGACCGGTCCCCGGTCACCGCCCCTCGGTCGTGCTCCGCCCGCCTCACGGCTTGATGCGGACCACCTGCGGGTCGTGGTCGCTCGCCTGCTGGGCGAACTCGGCGTTGATGTGCACCACGTCGTACTTGGCGTACCCGACCTCCGGGCTGACCAGGATGTGGTCCAGCACCTGCGAGTTGCCCTGGTAGACGTACGAGTACTGCTCCTTCTCCGGCAGCTCGTTCACCAGGTCGCGCAGCACGCCGTCCTTGGTGAGCGTGGTCAGCGCGGGCGAGAACTGGTAGTCGTTGAAGTCGCCGACCGAGACCACCTTGGCCTCCTTGTCGGCGGCCAGCAGCTTGGCGACGAAGGCCTGCTCCACCGTGGCCTGGGCGACCCGCTGGACCTCCGAGGAGCGGACCGGGGCCTGGAAGCGGCTGTCGATGCCCTGGTCACCGCCCTTGCTGTTGAAGTGGTTGGCGATGACGAAGACCTTCTTGCCGCGGAAGGAGAACTGGCCGATCAGCGGCTTGCGGCTGTTGGTCCACGCCGCGTCGGCGGGGGCGATCCGGCCGGGCGAGGCGGTCAGCGAGGCGGCGGAGCCGGTGCCGGCCACGTCGACCGCGGTGGTGGTGGCGGCGCCGCCGGGGATGTCGGTGAAGGAGACCCGCTGCGGGTTGAACAGGAAGACCTGGCGGATGTTGCCGCCGGGCTCGCCGCCGTCCTTGCCGTCCTCCGGGTCCACCGAGCGCCAGTCGTACGCCGGGCCGCCGGCCGCCTTGATCGCGGCGACGAACTTGGCGACGGTCTGGCTCGCGTCCACCGTGCCGTCGTTCTTGGCGCCGTTGTTGTCCTGGATCTCCTCCAGGGCGACGATGTCGGGCGAGCGCAGGTGGGTGACGACACCGGCGGCCAGCTCGGCGAACTTGCTGTCCGGGTTGGTGGCGGCGAGGTTCTCCACGTTGTAGGTGGCGACGGAGAGTTCGCGGTCGGCGGTCGGGGCGGTCACCTCGCGCTGGAGGTGGTTGTCCTGGAGCGCGCCGAGGGTGCCGGCGACCAGGGTGTAGCCGCCGAACTGGTTGTAGTCCAGCGGGCCGTTGGTGACGCCGGTCAGCACGTCGCCCACGTTGGCGACCGGGAAGGCCTGCTGGGAGACCGGCGCCTGCTGCTGCACCATCAGCCGGCCGACGTTCGGCTCCTCGTAGGACTCGTAGAGCACGCCGCCGCGCCGGCTCTTCTGGTCCTGCCTGTCGGCGGCGACCCACAGCTCGTTGTACTTGTCGGTGGCCTGGATCACCCGGACGTCGCGGACCTCGACGAGCATGCCCTCCAGCGACTCGTAGAAGTCGAGGGTGTACTTCTCCGGGTCCAGCGCGACACCGTTGACGGTGCCGTCCGGGCCCGCCGCCGGGCTGTAGGTGCCGGGGATGTTGCGGGTGTCGACGACCACCGGGGCCGGCAGCGGGTTGCCGGCGGAGACCACGGTGACGGCCGGGTTGGTCAGCTGGGTGAGCGACTGCGAGCCGCCGGTGAAGTTCGGGTAGTACTCCGTCACCTTGCCGGTGACCAGCACCGAGTCGCCGACCTTGACGGTCGGGTTGGCGGAGCCGGTGTAGACGAAGACGCCCTCGCTGGTGGCCGGGTCGGCGTCCGGGTTCGGGTCCTGGATCCAGAAGCCCTTGGAGCCGTACGCGCGCACGCCGGTGACGATGCCGGGCACACCGGCGACGGTCTTGCCGGTGCGGTCGGACAGCCGGGTGCGGCCCTGGACGTCGTGGATCCGGACGGCGCCCGGCTCGGTCGGGCCGGTCGGGGTGGAGCCCTCGGCGACCTCGCCCTTGCTGTTGGTCGGCGACGGGGCGCCGGCCGTGAGGTCGGCGGCGTTGTCGTCGGTGTCCGGCAGACCGGCCTTGCGGGCGACCGAGGCGGTGTTGGAGGCGCCGGCCACCGAGGCGGAGCCCTCGTGGACCACGGCGGTGCCGAAGCCGACGATGTCGCGCACCCGCGGGTCGGCGGCGCAGTCGGCCGCGGTCTTGCAGGTCAGCGGGTCGGTGCCGCGGACCAGCGCGACGGTGCCGCTGGTGCCGGACAGCGCCAGCGAGCCCACCGCGTCCGGGGTGGGCAGCTCGACGGTGCCCGCCGCGCCGGCGCCCTCGCCGACCAGGTAGCGCCCGCCGGGGGCGATCGAACCGGTCAGCGGGGTGACGCCCCACTGGGAGTTCGGGCCGGGCGCGGCCGATATGTACTGGACGCTCCAGCCGTCCAGGCCGAAGGCGGCGCCGCCCTTGTTGGCCAGCTCGACGAAGTCGTTCTTCAGCGTGGCGCCCGAGTTGCCGCCACCGCCGTAGACCTCGGAGATCAGCGCGTCCGCGGACGGCGCGGCCACCGCGGCGGGCAGCGGGGCCAGCACCAGGGAGGCGGCCAGACCGGCCGGGACGACAGCCGCGCGCAGCAGGGCGCGGCGCGAGCGCGGACGGGGAGCGATGGGCATGGTCACCGGAACGGGGCTCCTAGCTCGGGTGGTGCATGGGGGTGGGTCGGCGGGGCGGTCGGCCGGACGGGTCGACGGAACGGATCGGCGGGACGGATCGGCCGGGCGGGTGGGCCGGACGCATCGGCCGGTGTCCGGCCCGCTGTCCTGCTACCCGCGTAGAAATCCGCGCGGAAGTCGGGAACCGCCCCCCGCAGCGCCCCAAAGATACGCGCGTAGAAAATGACCGGACAAGAGCCTGGAGGTGAACTTCTCCAGGATCTCCGGGACGGCGACGGACCGTTACCCCGAAGCTGTGACCCCGGCTACAACCAGCCGCGCTGGGCCGCCTTCAGACCCGCCTCGAAGCGGCTGGCCGCCTCCAGACGCTCCATCAGCGCCGCCATCTGCCGCCGGACCGTCCGCACCGAGACCCCCAGCCGCTTGGCCGCCGCGTCGTCGGTCAGCCCGGTGGAGAGCAGCCGCAGCAGTTCGCGCTCACCCGGGCTGAGGCCGGTGCCGGCGTCCTCGGGGCGCGGGTCCCCGCCGAGCGGAGCGGCGGTCTCCCAGGTCTGCTCGAACAGCGCGACCAGCGAGGCGACGATCCCGGGCTCCTCGGTGCACAGGGCACCGGCCCTGGTGTTCTCCGGGTCGATCGGCACCACGGCGGTGGTGCCGTCGAAGACCAGCATCCGCGGCGGCAGCACCGGAGCGGTGCGCACCCGGCCGCCCAGGCCGGTCATCCACTGGGTGTAGGCGAAGGTCTCGGGGTCGTTGCGGACGCTGTCCTGGTAGATGCTGCGCAGGCTGACGCCCCGTCGCAGGGCGTCCTCGTCCAGCGGGCGGGAGGCGGCCAGGCTGGCGGCGGACTGCGCGCCGCCGGGCATCACCGCCAGGCACTCGGTGGTCAGCCGGGCGGTCAGCGTCTCCAGCTTGGCCTGGATGGCGTCGAGGCCGACCAGGCGCTCGCCGCCGTCCACCAGGGTGGCCGAGCGGAGCGTGGCGTACTCCGCGACGGCGCGCGCCACGGCGGCCTTGGAGACGGCCAGCTCCTGCTGGCGGCGGGCGAGCTCCTCCTCCTGGCGGCGCAGCAGCAGTTCCAGCCCGCGCTCCGGGCTGACCGGCCAGAGCGCGCCGGGGCGTTCCCGGGAGGCGCGCAGCAGGGTCAGGTCGGCGAGGCGGTCGAGGGCGGCCCGGACGGCGGCCTCGGGGAGGTGGAGCCGTTCGCAGAGTTCGGCCACCCCGCCCTCCGGATCCGCGAGCATCTCGCGGTACACGGCTTCCGCGGTGGTGTCCACGCCCAGCAGTTCCAGCACGTCAACGACCCCTGATCGTCACGACATCGCGTCTCATCGCGGCTCGCGACGGAATCCCGGTCCGCCCCGGCGGTTCCCGATCCTTCCTCCGGCGCTCCCGCCGCCACAAGACGTGATCCGGTCACCCGGCCCGAACCGGACCGTCCGGTCTGTTCCGCAGAGGGATCGGGCCGACCGGCGCCACCCCCGGGTTGCCGTTCCGGGGTTGCAGCAAGCTGCCTGGCCGGATGCTGCCCGGCGAACTCCCTCCCGGCGCGGACCGGGTGACGGAAGGATGCAGTCTGCGGGCAGACACCGGCCGCACACACCGGCACCACGTGTCCGACCGCACCCACCGGCACCACGCACCCGGCACCATCGCACGACACCACCGCACGACACCGCGCACCCGGCACCAACGCACCGACACCACGCCCTGAACCACCGTGCACAGAACAGGAACCTCCGTGCCGAAGCCCGTCCGGCTGCTCGCCGCCGCCGCCCTCGCACTGACCCTCGCCGCCGTCGTCGCTCCCGCCGCCTCCGCGCGGACCGCCCCGGCTGCCCCGACCGCCGCCCTCCCCGTGGCCACTCACGCCGACGGGACGGGGATCGGCTGGGACGCCCCGGGCATCCGGGAGACCGGAGGCATCGGCTGGGACTCCTCCCGCGCCGACGGCCCGGGCATCGGCTGGGACTGACCGTTCGGTGTTCGCCGTCCAATTGACTCTCCTGGACGTCTCGGCCACGCCCGTCGGCGAGGCCGGACCCGCCGACGTCCAGGGCGCCCTGTGGGCGCGCGCGGTTCCGGGCGACGGCCTGGAACACGTCCGCGCCCGCGCCCTCCCGGGGGGTGTCGGCGTCGTGCTGTACGTCCGCGCCCCCGACCGGGAGGCGGCCGAGCTGAGGGCGTACGCCCTGCTCCGCCGCGCACTGGCGGAGGGCCCCGCGCACCGCTTCACGGTGGCGGCTCCACCGTAGGCCGCGGGGCCCTCCGCCGGGCACGCTCCCGCCTTCCGTCCTGATTTCGGACGGTTGCTCACGCTCACAGATTTGGCCGATTCATGCCTACGGCTTGACCGGCCTGTTATTGACATGCATATGCCCATTGGCATGCCCGCACGCAGGCCCGGTCCCCCGGGCCCGCACAGCCGTGCCCGAACGCGGACGCGTGTCGCCGTCGAACCCCTCACCACAGACCGTCGAGGAGCTCCATGTCACAGCCGACCGGCACACCACCCCGGCGCCACGCCGGGAACACCGTGCCAGCCGCCCCCGCCGCACGCCGCCGCAACGGCGTCCTGCGCAACACCGCCGTCGCTCTCGCCGTGGTACTCGCCGCCGAGGCCGCCGCCGTCATCATGACGACCGGTCAGGCCGTCGCGGTCACCCCCGAGGCCCCCGCCCCCAAGCCCGGCAAGGCCCTCGGCCCGGCCGAGGCCAAGGACATCGCCACCGCCCACCTCAAGGCCCGGCTGGAGAACCGCCGGATCGAGGTGACCGACGAGCGCGGCGAGTCCACCACCACCTGGATCAACCCGGACGGCACCACCACCCTGGACCTCGCCTCCGGCCCCGTCCGCTTCAAGGACAAGGACGGCAGCCTCCGGCCGATCGACGTGAACCTGGCCCAGCAGGCCGACGGTTCGGTCAAGGCCAAGGGCCACCCGCTCGGGCTCTCGCTGGCCGGTGCCACCGCGCCCGCCGCCGCGTCGAAGTTCAAGGCCGCCGGCGCCCCGGCCGGCGACCAGCAGGCCCCGGCCGTCCCCCTGGTCTCGCTGGACAACGGCAACGGCACCAGCATGTCGCTGTCCTGGCGCGGCACCCTGCCCGCCCCGCTGGTCGACGGCACCAGGGCCCGGTACCAGAACGCGCTCACCGCCACCGATCTGATCATCGAGTCCACCCGGACCGGCTTCGAGCAGTTCCTGGAGCTCAAGGACCGCAGCGCGGTCGGCGCCAACGGCACCGTCACCATGACCCTGGACGCGGCCGGCCTCCAGGCCCGCCACAACGCGGACAACTCGGTCTCCTTCCTCGACCCGACGACCGGCGAGGAGAAGGGCCAGCTGCCCGCCCCGGTGATGTGGGACGCGAAGGTCGACGCGCGCAGCGGCGACCACACCCACACCGCCCCGGTCGGTCTGAAGGTCACCCAGAACGGCAACGCCGTCGACCTCACCCTCACCCCGGACGCGGCCTTCCTCAACGACCCGGCGACCCAGTACCCGGTCACCGTCGACCCGGCGGTCAACATCGGCGTCGGCTTCGACACCTTCGTCCAGCAGGGCTACGCCACCGACGTCTCCGCGCAGACCGAACTGAAGCTGGGCAACAACGGCTCCGGTCAGATCGCCCGCTCCTTCCTGCAGTTCCCGATGGCGAAGATCAGCGGGAAGCAGATCACCAGCGGCAAGCTCAACCTGTGGAACTTCCACAGCTGGTCCTGCACCGCCAAGGGCTGGGACGTCTGGGACACCGGCAGCGCCGGCACCAGCACCCGGTGGACCGCGCAGCCCGGCTGGAACCGCAAGTGGGCCACCTCCACCTCGACCAAGGGCTACTCCAGCTCCTGCAACGACGGCTGGGTCAACCAGGACATCACCTCGCTGATCCAGGCGTGGGCCGGCAACGGCAACGCCAACAACACCCTGGGCATCCGCGCCACCGACGAGAGCGACCCGTACGGCTGGAAGAAGTTCAACTCCGGCAACGCGTCCGCCAACACGCCCTACCTGTCGGTGACGTACAACACCCCGCCGGCCGTCTCCACCCTGCTCGCCCCGGCGAACGGCGCGCTCACCGGCGACGCCACCCCGACGCTCTCCGCCAAGGCGACCGACCCCGACGGCGGCAACGTCCTGCTCGACTTCGAGGTCTGGGCGGCCAACGGCACCGCGGCGCTGCAGTCCGGCCACACCGCCTACGCGGCCTCCGGCTCCACCTTCACCTGGACCCCCGGCACCGCGCTGCCCGCCGGCGGCTACAAGTGGCGCTCCCGCTCCTGGGACGGCACCGCCAACAGCGCCTGGTCCGCGTTCCGCACCTTCACCGTGGACACCACCGCGCCCGGCGTCACCGCGATCGCCTCCGGGGACTTCCCGGCCGGCCAGTGGGCGGGCACCCCGGACGCCAACGGCGACTACAGCGGCAACTTCACCCTCACCCCGCCGACCGGCGACGTGAAGGACGTCCAGTACAAGCTGGACGGCGGCGCGTGGGTCACCGCCGCCACCACCGGCACCCCGGTCACCGCGAAGCTGACCTTCAAGGCCGGCGCCCACACCGTCACCGCGCACAGCCGGGACGCCGCGGGCAACGTCTCCGCGGACCGGACCTACACCTTCTACGCCGGCAAGGGCGCGGCCCTGACCGCCCCGGGCGCCGGCGAGCGCGCGGCCCGCCGCACCACCCTGCTGGGCGAGGGCAACAGCAACCACACCGGCGTGCGCTACCAGTACCGCCGCGGCGAGACCGACACGTGGAAGGACGTGCCGGTCGCGAACGTGACCACCACCGACGGCAAGGCCGTCACCGGCTGGCCGTTCGCCGCGCCGGCGGGCAAGCCGGCCCCGCTGACCTGGAACATCACCGACACCCTGACCGCCGACGGCCCGGTGGACGTGCAGGCGGTCTTCACCGACGGCACCTCGGTCGCCGTCACCGAGGCGACCACCATCACCGTCGACCGCAACGCGGGCACGGCTCCGGACACCGAGGTCGGGCCGGGCACGGTCAACACCCTCACCGGTGACTTCGGGCTGTCCGTGACCGACGCCGCCGGCTTCGGCCTGAGCAGCGAGCGCTCGTTCTCGTCCCGCCGTCCCGGCCTCGGCGCGGAGCGCGAGGGCCAGGCCGCGATCTTCGGCCCGCAGTGGAGCTCCAGCACCGTCACCGAGCTGACCCAGTCCGACTGGGCCTATGTGCGGCAGACCTCGCCGACCTCGGTCGCGCTGGTCAACGGCGAGGGCCAGGAGACCGGCTTCACCGCGACCACCGGCGGCGGCTGGAAGCCCGAACCCGGCGCCGAGGAATACACCCTCACCGGCACGCTCTCCGGCACCTTCACCCTGAAGAGCACCGCCGGTGCGACCATCACCTTCGGCAAGGTCGACCCGGCCGCCACCACCTGGCAGGTCACCGGCAGCTCCCTGCCGGCGGACAACTCCACCACCACGGTCGTGTCGGAGAAGGTCACGGCCGGCGGCCGGACGCTGGCCCGCCCGCGGTACCTGGTCTCGCCGACCTCGGCCACGGCCTCCGCGAACTGCGCGGCCGTCCCGTCGACCGCCGGCTGCCGGGTCCTGGAGTACGTCTACGCGGACACCACCACCGCCACCACCGCCACCGTCGGCGACATCGCCGGCCAGGTGAAGCAGATCCGGCTGTGGAGCACCGCCCCCGGTGACATCGTCGCCACCCCGGTCGTCATCGCCGAGTACCGCTACGACGACCTGACCCGCCTGCGCGAGGTGTGGGACCCGCGCGTCGGGCCGTCGGCGAAGACCGCCTACACCTACGACGCCGCGGGCCGGGTCGTCACCCTCACCCCGCCCGGTGAGCTGCCCTGGACCCTCACCTACGGCAAGGCCGGCAATGCCGCCACCGCGGGCGAGGGCATGCTGCTCGCGGTCTCGCGCCCCTCGCTCCAGCAGGGCAGCAATGACGTCACCAACGGCACCGCCGCGACCAACCTGGTCTACGACGTGCCGCTGGCCGGCACCGGTGCCCCGTACGCGATGGGCGTCGCCGACGTGGCCGGCTGGGGTCAGAGCAACGCCCCGACCGACGCCACCGCGTTCTTCCCCGCCGACGCACCCCCGGCCAGCCACGACGGCCGGGCCCTCGGCGCGGGCGACTACGCCAAGGCCGCCATCACCTACACCAACGCCTCGGGCCGCCAGGTCAACACCGCGCGAGCCGGTGGCGTGACCACCACCGAGTACGACGCACTCGGCAACACCACCCGCGAACTGACCGCCGACAACCGGGCGCTGGCACTGTCCACCGCCGGTGACGGGCTCACCAGGCTGCGGGCGCTCGGCCTCGACAAGGCCGGCACCGCCGACCGCGCCATGGCGCTGTCCACGCTCTCCGCGCACTCCGCCGACGGCCTGCGCCAGCTGGAGCAGACCGGCCCGCTGCACATCGTGGCGCTGGAGCACAACCTGGCCGCCGCCGGCACCAGCCCGGCCCGCCCGGCCGGCGACGAGGTCCCGGCCCGCACCCACACCGTGACCGCCTACGACGAGGGCCGCCCGGCCAACGCCGTGGTCAGCAACCAGCCCACCTCGGCCACGGTCGGCGCCCGGATCGACGGCTACCCGACCGACGCCGACGCCCGCACCACCAGCACCGGCTACGACTGGGCAAAGGGCCTGGCCACCCAGGTGGTGGAGGACCCGACCGGTCTGGCGCTCACCAGGAACCTCGCCTACGACGCCCAGGGTCGTCCGGTCAAGCTGACCCAGCCCAAGTCGAACGGCAGCGACGTCGGCACCACCGTGACCGGCTACTGGTCCGCCACCGGCACCGGCGCCTGCGCGGGCCGCCCCGAGTGGGCCGACCTGCCCTGCGCCACCGGCCCGGCCGCCCCGGCCGCCGACGCCGGCAGCAACCCGGCGGAGATCCCGACCAGGATCACCGAGTACGACCGCTGGGGCAACGCCGCCGTCGTCAAGGAGACCGCCAACGGCGTCACCCGGACCACCACCACGACCTACGACGCCGCCGGCCGCGCGGTGAAGACCTCCGTCAGCGGTGGCACCGGCACCGCCGTCCCGGACACCACCACCACCTACGACGCCGTCACCGGCCGCGCCGTCTCGGTCTCCAACGGCAGCTCCACCGTCACCACCGGCTACGACAAGCTCGGCCGCCCGGTCAGCTACAACGACGGCAGCGGCAACGTCACCACGACCGAGTACGACGTCGCCAACAGGATCGTCAAGGAGTCCGACTCCGCGCCGTCCACCACCACGTACACCTACGACTCGGCCGGCCGGCCGCAGTCGACCACCGACTCGATCGCCGGCGCCCACACCGCCGAGTACGACGCCGACGGCCGGATCGCCAGGCAGACCCTGCCCGGCGGCTATGTCCTCACCAACACCTACAACCCGCAGGGCGTACTGACCGGCAAGGTGTACACCGGCGCCGACGGCACCGTGGTCCTGGCCGACCTCGCGGACTACAACGTCCACGGCCAGCAGACCGGCCACACCCAGAGCGCCGGCAGCGCCGTGGAGAGCACCTTCACCTACGACGCCAACGGCCGCCTCACCAAGGCCGTCGACCAGGCTCCGACCGGCTGCACCAGCCGCGGCTACGCCTTCGACAAGAACAGCAACCGCACCTCGCTGACCACCAGCACGGAGGACTGCGACCCCGCCACCAACGACGTCGCCAGCACGCTGGTCTCGTCGGACTACGACTCGGCCGACCGGCTCAAGGGCGCCGGCTACGACGCCTTCGGCCGGATCACCACGCACCCCAGGAACGGTGCCCAGTTCGGCTACTACACCACCGGCCTGGCCCGGAGCGAGACGGTCGGCACCCAGCGCAACACCTGGGCGCTCGACGCGGCCGGCCGCCTGGCCTCCCGCACCAGTGAGACCCAGGCCGGCGACGGCACCTGGAGCACCACCGCCGGCGCCGTCAACCACTACGGCTGCGGCTGCGACAGCCCGACCTGGAGCAAGGGCGACAGCGGCGAGATCGTCCGGCTCGTCACCGACCTCACCGACACCCTGAGCGCCGTCACCGGCGCCACCGGCAGCACCGTCCTCCAGCTGACCAACCTGCACGGCGACGTGTCGGTCCAGCTGCCGCTCGACCCGGCCGAGTCGCTCGTCGTCCGCACCTACGACGAGTACGGCAACCTGCTGGCCGACCTGAGCACCCCGGCCACTCCGGCCACCGGTTACGGCTGGATCGGCGGTCAGCAGCGCGACAGCGCCACCCTCAGCGGCGTCGTCCTCATGGGCTCGCGCCTGTACGACCCGGCCCTCGGCCGGTTCCTGCAGACGGACTCGGTGCTCGGCGGCAACGCCAACGCGTACGCCTACCCGACCGACCCGGTCAACATGTTCGACCTCGACGGGCGCTGGAGCTGGTCGAAGACCCGCTACTACTCCTGGGGTCGCGCGACCGCGTACGTCAGCGCCAGCATCGGCTGGCACGGTCTGAAGTACAAGCTGGGCCTGAAGATCGTCTTCAACCGTTCCTACACGGCGAAGATCGGCCGCAGCGCCCACTACTTCTGGGGCCCCCTCGCGGCGGCCATGGCCCTGTTCGGTCCGGTCGGCGCCGCCCTCGGCGTGGTGACGGCGGCCAAGCTCGGCTGGATCCAGAAGACCGCGGCCAAGGCGAACCACTACCGGAAGTGCGTCGCCGTGAAGTTCGAGGCCCGCGGCCTGACGCTGGGTCTCGGCGAGACCTGGGTCTCGTCCTGCTAATCTGACCCGCTGGTGAAAGACAGGTGAGGCCGGGCCCCGGGGGTGTTCCCCCGGGGCCCGGCCCGCTTTCCGTTCCCGCGCGCTCCCTGGCGCCGCTGCTCGCGTCCCGGTCGGCTACTCGCCCTTGTCGGCGGCCGCGGCGGTGAGTCCGGCGGACCACTTCTCCTCGACGTTGCCGAGCTTCCAGTAGGCGATCGCCGCCACCCAGGTCAGCACGAACAGGCCGACGATGGCGTAGCCGACGAAGTCGAGGTCCAGCTCGCCGATCCAGGCGACCGGCCCGCTGCTGATGTCCAGCTTCTCGCCGAGCAGCCCGATCAGCTCGATCGAGCCGATGACCAGGGCGACCAGCACCGAGAGCCCGGTGACGGTGAGGTTGTAGTAGATCTTCCGGACCGGCTTGGAGAACGCCCACTCGTAGGCGAAGTTCATGAACGAGCCGTCGATGGTGTCCAGCAGGCTCATCCCGGCGGCGAACAGGACCGGCAGCACCAGCAGCGCGTACCAGGGCAGCTGGAACGCCGCCGCGCCGCCGGCCAGCACCAGCAGCGACACCTCGGTGGCGGTGTCGAAGCCCAGGCCGAACAGCAGCCCGACCGGGTACATGTGCCAGGGCTTGGTGACCGCCCTGGTCACCCGGCCGAGGATGCGGTTCATGAAGCCGCGCTTCTCCAGCTGGGCCTCCAGCTCGGCCTCGTCGAACTCGCCCTCGCGCATCCGCCGGAAGACCTTGAGGATGCCGTTGAACGCGCCCAGGTTGATCAGGCCGAGCGCCAGCAGGAAGGTGCCGGAGACGGTGACACCGATCAGGCCGGTCGTCTCGTGCAGGGTGGAGCCGTCCTCCTCGACCTGGCCGGCCAGCGAGCGGATGCCCAGGGCGAGCAGGGCGCAGAGGCCGAAGACGATGGACGAGTGGCCCAGCGAGAACCAGAAGCCGACCGACAGCGGACGCTTGCCCTGGCCCATCAGCTTGCGGGTGGTGTTGTCGATGGCGGCGATGTGGTCGGCGTCGAAGGCGTGCCGCATGCCGAGCGTGTACGCGGTGAGCCCCATGCCGGCGCCGAAGACCTGGCCGCCGACCTCGTAGTGCTCGGGCGCGATGACCGCGAGCAGGGTGAACCAGCCGATCACGTGCAGCGCGAGGATGAAACCACCCATACCTGCCAGGCGGATCCACTCCTCACGGGTGAGCCGGTCGCGCCAGCGGGGGCCGGTCATCGGGGGTCCTTTCGTGGGGCCGTAGCGGCTCCGGGACGCCGGAGCTGGGCCATCCTTCCTTCTGGTTGTAATTAGTTGCAAGTCATGCGCAATTACGACCTGATTACCGGGTGGCGGACGAACAGGACGTCCCCGGACATGTCGCTGGGGCGACCTCGGGGTGACCCCGGGCAGACCTCCTCGCCACCCCCGGGCAGAGATGGTCATGAACCGTACAAGCGGCTGTAACCCGACGCGCCTGGAAGACGCCGTTCTACGCGCGGACACTCGGTCGTCCCGCACCCCAACCCCCTCCGGAGGGACGGCACATGATGCTCCGTCGAAGCACGCTCGCGCTGGCCGCGTCCGCCCTGCTCGCCACCGGCCCGCTCGCGCTCACCGCCCCCGCCCCGGCCGCCGCCGCGACCTCGGTGCTCCCCCACCGCGTCCTGTTCGACAACAGCAAGGCCGAGACCGCCGGCAACGCGGACTGGATCATCTCCACCGCCCAGCCCGACCCGCGCACCCAGAACGCCGACCCCAGCACCGAGAAGAGCTGGACCGGCGCCCTCTCCGCCTGGGGCGTCGCCCTCCAGAAGACCGGCCAGTACAGCCTGAAGACCCTCCCGGCCGGCTCCACCATCAGCTACGGCACCGGCGCCGCGCTCGACCTCGCCAACTTCGACACCTTCGTCATCCCCGAGCCGAACATCCGCTTCTCGGCGGCGGAGAAGTCCGCGATCATCCGTTTCGTGCAGAACGGCGGCGGGCTGTTCCTCATTTCCGACCACAACCAGAGCGACCGCAACAACGACGGCTGGGACTCCCCGGCGATCATCAACGACCTGTTCACCAACAACGGCGTGAACAACAACGACCCGTTCGGCTTCTCGGTGGACGTCAAGAACATCTCCACCGACAACCCGCGCGCCGTCAACGACGCCGCCGACCCGGTGCTGCACGGCCCCTTCGGCACCGTCACCGGCTCGATCCTGCGCTCCGGCACCACCTTCACCCTCAAGCCGGCCGACAACCCCAAGGTCAAGGGCATCGTCTACCGCACCGGCTCGTCCGGGAACACCGGCGCCTTCTTCGTCACCAGCGGATACGGCAGCGGCCGGGTCGCCGCCTGGGGCGACAGCTCCCCCGCCGACGACGGCACCGGGCAGTCCGGCAACAACCTGTTCAACGGCTGGGACGACCCGGCCGGCACCAACGCCGCCCTCGCCCTCAACGCCACCGCCTGGCTGAGCAAGGCCTGAGGCCCGCCACTCCACGGGGCGTCCCGTCGCTGGGACGTCCCGTCGCTGGGGCGTCCCGTCGCTGGGGCGTCCCGTCCGCCGCGCGCCCGGCCCGTCCGCCGGGCGCGCGGTTCCTCCGCCGGGCGCGCGGCCGCTTCCTCCCCTACTGTCGGAATGATCCGCACCGACGGGACCCGATGGGAGCGGCCATGCCCTCGTACCCGCACCGCACCACCCGCGAGGACCTGCGCGTCCCCCTCCCCGACGGCACCGAGCTGTACGCCCGCCTCTGGCGCCCCGCGACCGACACGCCCGTCCCCGTCGTGCTGGAGTACTCCACCGGCCGCCTCACCGACTGGACCGCCACCGAGGACGCCCGCCGCCACCCCTGGTTCGCCGGCCACGGCCACGCCGCCGTCCGGGTCGACGCCCGGGGCCACGGCAACTCCGGCGGACGGCCGCCCACCGCCTCCTCGGCCGACCGCCTCGTCGAGGACGGGGCCGAACTGGTCCGGTGGCTCGCCGGCCGGCCCTGGTGCAACGGACGGATCGGCCTGCTCGGCACCGGCGCGGCGGGAGCCCTCGCCCTGCGGATCGCCGCCCGCGTCCCGGACGCCGTGCGCGCCGTCGTCACCGCCTGCCCCGACGGCCCGCACCGCCTCGGCGGCGCCGTCCTCGCCGCCGACAGCCACACCCGCGCCACCGCCCACCTCGCCGACGCCGCCCGCCCACCGGACCCGCTGTACGTCGGCGACGACTGGCGGGCCCTGTGGCTGGCCCGGCTCGACGCCCTCGAACCCCCGCTCGCCGACTGGCTCGACGCCCCGGCGGCCCCCGCCCCGGCCGCGGCCGTCCCCACCCTCGCCGTCGCCGGCTGGTCCGACCCGTCCGCCGCGGCGGTGCTCGCCCTCGCCGAACGGTCCACCGCCGCCGTCCCCGTCCGCGCCGTCCTCGGCCCCTGGCCGCACGGACTCCCCGACGAACTCCTCCCCGAGGCCCTGCGCTGGTACGACCACTGGCTGCGCGACGCCGACACCGGCGCCCACGACACCGGCGCCCTGGCCACCCCCGCCCTGCGCAGCTGGCTCGGCACCCGCTGGTCCGCCGACGATCCCTGGCCGTCCCCCGGCGTCCGCCAGGTCGGCTACGGCCTCGACGGCCCGCTGCGCGCCGCCGGCACCGCCTCCGAGGACCGCTGGGTGCGCGTCCGCTCCCCCCAGCACACCGGCCTCAACGCCGGCGCCTACGTCCCGCACGGCCGCCCCGCCGACCGGCCGCCGGACCAGCGCGAGGAGGACGGCCGCTCGGTCTGCTTCGACTCCCGGCCGCTGCCCGAACCGCTGGAGCTGCACGGCTCCCCGGCGCTGACCCTGCACCCGGACCCTTTGAGCGGCGGCGCCCTGGTC
>NZ_LGDO01000077.1:0-19181 GCF_001279805.1 Streptomyces sp. XY431 | reverse complement strand
GGCGCGGCGCCCCGTGCGCCCCCCCTCCCCCCCCCCCCGGCCGCCCCCCCCCGCCTTTCCCCCCCCCCCCCCCCGCCGCTCTCCGACCACCGCAGCAGCAGCCCGCGGACCGACCGGTGCACGGTGGCGCCGCACACCACGACCGCGACCGCCCCCGAGGGGAGCAGCAGCAGCCATTTGACCGTGGCGAACGCGGCCGCCGCGGCGAACGGCGCGTCCCCACCCGTCGGTCCGGGACCGGCCCCGCCCAGTCCGGCGTCCAGCAGGACGTCCTCGGCCAGGTCGCAGGCGCCGGCCAGCACGCCCGCCAGGCCGGCGGCCAGTGCCGCCGACCGCCAGTGCGCCCGGGTGAACACATGGGTCCCGAGCAGCCCGGCCGCCGCGAGGGTGACGGTGCAGCCGCCGATCAGCCAGAGGTCGGCGTCCAGCGCGGCACGGAACTCCGGGGCCCGCCCGGCGATCACGGCCTCGGCGGCGGACCGGGAGCCGGCGAGTTGCAGCCGGACGTCCCTGGCGCCCTGGCCGGCGGCCGTCCGCCGTGCGTACAGCAGCCGTCCGAGCACGGCCGGCACCGGCACCGCGAGCCCGAGCAGCAGCCCGCCCCAGGCGGGCACCCTGCGCGCCGCCCTGTCCTCGACCGTCACACCGATCCACCCCTCTCCACCACCGCACCACCACCCGACCCCGGGGACGCACCCCGCGCCCCGCGCCCCGCGCCCACCCCGACCCTGTCCTGATCCCGGACCCTGTCCTGATCCCAGGCTCTGTCCTGATCCCGTCCTGATCCCGCGGACCCGCAGCCGGTAGGGGCGTCACCGCCTTCCTGCCCCGTCGAGCCCCACCCCGAGCATGGATTCACTCGAATGAGTAAGGAGTGCGCTCCCGGGGTAGATGACCGTTTCATCCCACCTACGAGACCCCGCGTGTCCGCCCGGCAAGATCGCCCCGGCCATGTCGCGTCGGACGTATTGTCAGGCGACCGGAGCCGGGCCTACGGTCGACGCACCAACTTTCTACGCACGTAGACATCCACCGCAGGCAGCACCGCCCGCCGACCCTCGGACCGCGGGCCCGCCCCCGGACGGGCCGCGGAGTTGCGGAGGTACCCATGTCGCAGATCGTCCGTGCCGCCCTCGTCCAGACCCGCTGGACCGGCGACCAGGAGAGCATGATCGCCCTCCACGAGCGCTACGCCCGCGAGGCGGCGGCGCAGGGCGCGAAGATCCTCGGCTTCCAGGAGGTCTTCAACTCCCCGTACTTCTGCCAGGTGCAGGACCCGGAGCACTACCGCTGGGCCGAGCCCGTCCCCGACGGCCCCACCGTGCGGCGGATGCGCGAACTCGCCCGTGAGCTCGGCCTCGTCCTGGTCGTCCCCGTCTACGAGGAGGACCAGCCCGGGATCTACTACAACACCGCCGCCGTGATCGACGCCGACGGCAGCTACCTCGGCAAGTACCGCAAGCACCACATCCCGCAGGTCAAGGGCTTCTGGGAGAAGTACTACTTCAAGCCCGGCAACCTCGGCTGGCCGGTGTTCGACACCGCGGTCGGCAAGGTCGGTGTGTACATCTGTTACGACCGGCACTTCCCCGAGGGCTGGCGCGCCCTGGGCCTGGGCGGCGCGCAGATCGTCTACAACCCCTCCGCCACCAGCCGCAGCCTCTCCGCCTACCTGTGGCAGCTCGAACAGCCCGCCGCCGCCGTCGCCAACGCCTACTACGTGGCCGCCATCAACCGCGTCGGCACCGAGGAGTACGGCGACAACGACTTCTACGGCAGCTCCTACTTCGTCGACCCGCGCGGCCGGTTCGTCGGCGAGGTGGCCTCCGACAAGGAGGAGGAGCTGGTCGTGCGCGACCTCGACCTCGACGTCATCGAAGAGGTCCGCCAGCAGTGGGCGTTCTACCGCGACCGCCGCCCGGAGGCGTACGGACCACTGACCGAGGCGTGACGGAGAGGGGCACCACCACACCATGACCAGCACCCCGAGCACCACCCCCGGCAGCGCCCCCGCCACCGGCACGGCCACCGCCCGGACCGGTCGCACCGCCATCCGCGGCGGCCTCGTCGTCACCGCCACCGAGGAACTGCGCGCCGACGTCCTCATCGAGGGCGAACGGATCGCCGCCCTCGCCGCCACCGGCAGCGAGGCCGCCCTCTCCTGGACCGCGGACACCGTGATCGACGCCGACGGCCACTACGTCGTCCCCGGCGGCGTCGACGCCCACACCCACATGGAGCTGCCGTTCGGCGGCACCCACGCCTCCGACACCTTCGAGACCGGCACCCGCGCCGCCGCCTGGGGCGGCACCACCACCATCGTCGACTTCGCCGTCCAGTCGGTCGGCGGCAGCCTGCGCGAGGGCCTGGACACCTGGCACGCCAAGGCCGAGGGCAACTGCGCGATCGACTACGCCTTCCACACCATCGTCTCCGACGTCACCGACGCCGTCCTCAAGGAGATGGACACCCTCGTCGACTCCGGCGAATCCACCTCCTTCAAGCTGTTCATGGCCTACCCGGGCGTCTTCTACAGCGACGACGGGCGCATCCTGCGCGCCATGCAACGCGGCGCCTCCAACGGCGGGTTGACCATGATGCACGCCGAGAACGGCATCGCCATCGACGTCCTCGTCGAACAGGCCCTCGCCGCCGGCCGCACCGCGCCCCGCTACCACGGCGAGGTCCGCCGCGAACTGCTGGAGGCCGAGGCCACCCACCGGGCGATCAAGCTCGCCCAGGTCGCCGGCAGCCCCCTGTACGTGGTCCACGTCTCCGCCGCCTCCGCGCTCGCCGAACTCGCCCGCGCCCGTGACGAAGGGCTCCCCGTCTTCGGCGAGACCTGCCCGCAGTACCTCTTCCTCTCCACCGACAACCTCGCCGAGGAGGGCACCGACGGCTTCGAGGGCGCCAAGTACGTGTGCAGCACGCCGCTTCGGCCCCGCGAGCACCAGGAGGCGCTCTGGCGCGGGCTGCGCACCAACGACCTCCAGGTGGTCTCCACCGACCACTGCCCGTTCTGCTACACGGGCCAGAAGGAACTCGGCCGCGGCGACTTCTCGAAGATCCCCAACGGCCTTCCCGGCGTGGAGAACCGGATGGACCTCCTCCACCAGGCCGTGGTCGACGGGCGGATCAGCCGCCGTCGCTGGATCGAGATCGCCTGCACCACCCCGGCCCGGATGTTCGGCCTGCACCCGCGCAAGGGCACCCTCGCCCCCGGGGCCGACGCGGACGTGGTCGTCTACGACCCGAACGCCGTCCAGACCGTCTCCGCCGCGACCCACCACATGAACGTCGACTACTCGGCGTACGAGGGGCGCACCCTCACCGGCCGCGCCCGCACCGTGCTCTCGCGGGGCACCGTGGTGCTCGACCGGGGCACCTGGCTGGGCCGGGCCGGCCACGGCGCCTTCCTGCGCCGCGACACCTGCCAGTACCTCGACTGAGCCGCCGCCCCGGCCGGCCGTCCCTCCCCGACCGGCCGGGACCTCCCGCCCGGTCCACCCCTCCCGCCCGGCCGCCTCTCCCTACCGCACCCCCGACCAACTCCCGGAGCCCGCCTTGGACATCGGCCTCGTCCTGCAGACCGACCCGCCCGCCCGCCTGCTCATCGATCGCATGATCCGCGCCGAGCGGGCCGGCTTCAGCCACGGCTGGACCTTCGACTCCTGCGTCCTGTGGCAGGAACCCTTCGTCATCTACAGCCGGATCCTCGCCGAGACCAGCACCCTCACCGTCGGCCCCATGGTCACCAACCCCTCCACCCGCACCTGGGAGGTCACCGCCTCCCTCTTCGCCACGCTCAACGACATGTTCGGCAACCGCACCGTCTGCGGCATCGGCCGCGGCGACTCCGCGATGCGGGTCGCCGGTCGCAAGCCCGCCACCCTCGACCGGCTCTCCCACGCCATGCACGCCGTCAAGGAGTTGGCCGAAGGGCGGACCGCCGAGGTCGACGGCACCGAGATGCACCTGCCCTGGGTCGGCGAGGGCGCGCGCCTGCCGATCTGGATGGGCGCCTACGGCCCCAAGGCCCTCGATCTGACGGGCCGTCAGGCCGATGGCTTCATCCTCCAACTCGCCGACCCGTTCCTCACCGAGTACATGGTCAAGGCCGTCCGCCGGGCCGCCGCCGAGGCCGGCCGCGACCCCGAGTCGCTCACCGTCTGCGTCGCCGCCCCCGCCTATGTGACCGTCGACGACTCCCCGGCCGCCCTTGCCCACGCCCGCGAGCAGTGCCGTTGGTTCGGCGGCATGGTCGGCAACCACGTCGCCGAACTCGTCCGGCACTACGGCGAGCACTCCGGCCTCGTCCCCGACGCCCTCACCGCCTACATCAAGGACCGCCAGGGCTACGACTACAGCCACCACGGCCGCGCCGGGAACCCCGACACCGCCTTCGTCCCCGACGGGATCGTCGACCGCTTCTGCGTCATCGGCCCGGTGGAGACCCACCTCGCCCGCCTCGAACAGCTCCGCGGCCTGGGTGTCGACCAGTTCGCCATCTACGCCATGCACGACGCCGTCGAAACCACCATCGACGCCTACGGCACGGACATCATCCCCGTACTGGGCGCCTGACCGATTCCGGAGCCGTCGCCGGAGCCTCGCCGGAGCGGTCCCCGGAGTCGTCCCCCGAGCGAGTCCGGAGCAGGGCCGGCACTCCTCCGACGGCTCAACGGCCGCCGAACCGGCGGCGTTTGGAAGCCTTGCTCCACCCGCTCACGGTCCCGTCCGCCGGCGGCGGTCCGCCCCGGGGCGACGGCACCGGGCGGTCCGCCGGGCGGTGGATCAGCGTGAGTCCCTCGTGGTCCACCGGCTGCCACCGGTGTTCGTGGGTCGCGAAGGCGAAGCCCTGCTCGGTGTCCGTGCTGTACGTGAGGACGGCCCGCCCCCGGCCCCGGTACGCCCGCACCTCCTCCCACAGCACCTCACGGATCCGCGCCGACGGATCGCCGACGAAGACGCCCGGCGAGATCTCGGTGAGCCACCTGGTCAGCAGCCCCCGCAGCCCGACCGGGCAGTCCGCGAGCACCAGGGTGATCACCGGACCGCCTCGGCACCGTGGTTGCGGCCGCCGAGCAGCATGCCGTCGTGGTCGTCGTGCAGCAGCACGACGTCCTCCTCCGGAGTATCCGGGCCGTCCGGGCCGTCCGGGCCGTCCGCCTCGCGTGCCTCGCCCGCCTCGCCCGCGCCGGCCTGCCGGTACGGCGCGAGCAGGCCCCGGACGTCCGCGACCACCCGCTCCAGCAGCCTGCCCGCGCGGATCCGCTCGCGCAACGCCCGCCTGGTCCGCCCGGCCACGTCCTCCGGCCCCTCCGCCGCCGCGTCGAACGCCGCCGGGATGCCGAACTCCACCTTGTAGAGGTCCGCGACGTCCAGCACGAACGACCGCTCGTGCCCCGAGTGCACGAAGCCCAGCGAGGGCGAGCACCCCAGTGCGACGACCACCGAGTGCGCGACCCCGTACAGGCACTGCGCGGCCGCCGTCACCGCCTGGTTCGGCGCGTCGCCCGCCGCGAAGTCCCCCGGATCGTACGTGCGCCGCACCCAGCGCACACCCGTCCGGGCGGCCTCCGCGCGGTACACCTCCTTGACCCGGGTACCCTCGCCGCCCAGCAACTCCCGCCGGGTCATCCCCGCCGGATCCGCGTCCGGGAACCGCAGCCGGTACATCTCCCGCGCCACGTCCAGCCGGTGGCGCCGGTTCGCCCACGCCGTCGCCTGCGCCTCCACCAGCCCCGCCGACCGGGTCAGCGCCCGCCCGCCCGCGTAGTACCGCACGCCCTGCTCGCCCACCCACACCACACCGGCGCCGGACTCGCCGAGCACGCTCATCGCCTGGTGCGTCACCCGGGTCCCCGGCCCGAGCAGCAGCACCCCGATCGTCGCCGAGGGGATGTACCGGACGCCGGACTCGTCGGTGGCGGTGATCGCGTTGTCCTCGCGGTGGATCGTGCAGCGCTCCAGATAGAGGAACGAGACCCGGTCGCCGATCCGGGTCAGCTCGCGGGGAGAGGAGACCGGCCTGCGCGCCGGAGTCGTGGCCACCCCGTCACCCCCGCACCGGCGCGAGCGTCATCAGCCCGCACCCGTAGGCCTTCGCCTTGCCCAGCCCGGCGGTGAGGGTGCGGCGCAGCGCGTCCGGATCGGTCACCCGCAGGCGGCCGTCGTAGGTCGCGGTCACCAGGCTGACCGTGCGGCGGCCGGCCTTCACCCGGTCGTTCTTGCCGAACGACACCGCTTGCTGCCGGTGGACCACGAGTTCGTGCTCGTCCCCCTCCGGCAGCAGCCGCCGCTCCGGCGCCTTCTCGACGACGGTGAAGCCGGACCGCTGCTGCTGCTTCAACAGCCAGGCCGCCTGGTGCCGTTGGGTGAGGTGCGCGGTGCGTTTGGTCGGCTCGTCCGGGTTGCGGCGGATGCTGTGGACGGGATTGGCGGTCAGCCGGAACGCGAAGGTCGAACCGGCGGCGATACCGGCCAGGAACGCGCCGTAGTCGAAGGTCTGCCAGCCGCCGGTGGTCGGCCAACCGGCCTGCTCCACCAGGTGGGTGAGGTCCGGGCGCTGCGGTCCCACCAGGTAGAGGAGCACCTCGGAACGGGAGTTGTGGTCGATCCGCCAGAGCACGCGGGGCGCCGACCCGGATGCCGCCGACGGGTTCGACTGCGGCGGTTCGGCGAACGAGGCCATCACGGCACCGTGCAGGAGCTGGGGCGAGGAGAGCAGCCGCCGGGCCCCGGCCCGGGCGGTGTTGACGCGAAAGCGGGTGAGGAACATGTCAGTCCGATTCCGGTTCCAGGGGGTTCAGGTGGGCCGTTGGATCGTGATCGGCCTCCGCCGTAGGCGCGTTGACGACGAAGGAGACCACCCCGCGCAGCGCGTACCGGCGGTGCCGGGGGTCGAAGCTCAGCGGGAGGTCGCGCAGCAGGTCCGCCCGGGGCTGTTCCCCCGGCTCGGCGTCGGCCTGGACGGGCAGCGCCACGGACGCCGCGTGGTGGCGCCGCCGGTACCAGGGCGCCGCCTGCCAGGGCTCCCGCTCCAGCACCGATCGCAGCCCCGCCCCCGACCGGACACCCAGGTCGACCGGCCCGCTCGGCGGGCACGAGCGGCGGCCCAGGTACGGCAGGTGCACCGGTGCGCGCAGTGCCGCCGCCAACGCGTCGACCGTCGCGTCCGGCCCCTCCACCGCGGCCACGAACACCGCGTCCGCGAGGTAGAACCGCTCGGACAGCGGCATAGGCTTCTCCGTGTCCCCGTGGTGGGCCGTCTGGAGGTCCCGGACCCGGGTGCCCGGCTGGTCGGTGCGGACCGCGAACCGCAGCGCCGCCAGGTCTGCCAGGTCGTCGCCCCGGTCCCGGCCGAGCGCTCCCGCGAGCATCCCCAGCACCCCGCTCTTCGTGGGCGCCGGCTCGGTGGTCCGCCGGACGAACCGCGCGGCGACCCCCCAGGACTGGAGCGGCCCGGCCAGCCGCAGCAGCAGCACGCTCACCCGGCCGACCCCGCCAGCCGCTTCGCCACCGCCGAACCGATCGCGCCGACCAGCTCGCCGAGCCCCACCTCGGTGCCGAGCCCGGAGAGCGCGGACGTCCGCTCGCCGACCCGGAGCACCCAGCTGTCCTCGGTCGCCGCACCGAACGCCTTCTCCACCTCGGGCACGTACGCGGCCAACGCCGCGCAGGCGCCCGCGACATGGCCACCGGTGAGACCGTCGCCACCTGCCTGCACGGCCTCCTCGAACGCCCCGGCGAAGCTGATCGGCCGGGCCGAGCGGAGCTTGACGACCACCGCGTCCGGGAGGGTCTGGTTGGCGAAGGTGTTGATCTTGCCGGTGGGGATCGACATCACGAACGCCTCGACGAACGCCTCCACCGCACGCCGGACCGGCTCCGCCGCCGACTCCTCCGCGCGCAGCCCGTCCCCGAGGTTCGCCCGCAGCCGGTCCACGTCCACCGCCGCATAGCGGTACAGCGTCGCCGAGTTGAAGTCGACCGTGCCGATCATGCCGGCCCCGGGCTCGTCCTCGGACCGCTGATCGTCCACGGCCGTGTAGTAGTCCGACTCGATCTCCACCGCGTGCACGCTGATCGCATGGGCCACCTGTGCGGCGGCGTCCACATTGATGTCCGAGGCGTCCGCGACCATCCGGCCGAACAGCGCGATGTCCACCGAGTGGCGGGTGTTCGCCGCCTCGCGGGCGCGGGCCTTGTTCTCCTTGCCCTTGAAGAACTCCTTCAGTTCGCCCGACCCCTTCGACCCGCCGGACTCCTTCAGCCCCTTGGCGGCGAGCGCGGCCAGGGCGTCCAACTGCCGACTGCTGAGGAACATCAGGTACGACGACTCGGGCGCCGGATCGTCACCGTCGCCCTTTGCCTTCCGCGCCGGCGGAGCCACCTTGGCGCCCGTCGCGGCCGTGATCGTGTCGGCCGCCGCCTGCCAGGCCGCCGCCTCCTCCAGCCCCACCCCCAGCGCGGTGATCCGCGCCGCCAGCAGCTCCGCCACCTTCTTGGTGCGCACCCCGAGCTCGGCCGGGTCCAGCAGCCCGTCGAACGCCCTGCGGGTCGCCCGCTTCCACGCCTGACTGGACACCCGGGCCCGCCGAACACCGCCGTACACCGCCGACTTGGGCGAGCCGGTGTCGTCCCGGTTGAGGTTGCTCGGCGGCACGGTCTGCAGGATGTGGACGTCCAGGATGGTGCGGCTGGTCACGATTGGTCCTTGTCGGTGTAGGGATCGGTGTCGGTGTCGGTGTGCTCGATGCTGTGGCCGGCGTGTGCTTCGCCTGCGCTCGTCGGCCGCCGGTACGCGTGGAAGCTCCGCCCCCAGGCCCGGTTCACCTCGCCCCGCCCGGCCGGCCGTTGCCACCGGTACAGTTGGTCGGCGAGCACCCCGTAGTCCAGCGGGACGGCCTCCCGGCGCAGCAGCACGACGAGCTCCCGCAGCCGCTGCGCGAGAATGTCGAAGGTGGGCGCCGCACCGGCCCGGACGAACCGCTTCCGCAGCGGCTCGTCGATATCTTCCGAAGGCATCAACTGCCTTACTGCACCGCCCAACTGATGGCCGCTGATGCGGTGCATCCCGGCGTCGCGGTGCGACTGCTGGTGCAGCGACCAGAGGGTGACCGCCGTGTGCATCGCGTTCTCGGCCAGGGCGTCCGAGGGTCCGGTCCGACCCTGCGGATACAGCCGCTCCAGGCCGGTCAGACCCCACAGCTCGGGCAGCGCGTCGATCGGCCGGCCCGCGCCACGCCGGATCTGCGCGACCCGGGCGACGGCGGCGGACTCGTCGGCGCGGTAGCCGCGCTGCAGTTGGCCGATGTGGTCGCGGGTCGCCGCGCCCGCCCGCCCGAGAGCGGGGAGCCGGGGGGACGGTACGGGGTCGAGGGTCATCGCTCTTCGCTCTCCAGGGAGTTGTCTTGGTTCCCGGCAGGGTCCTCCGGAGCGTTCGGATTGGGGAACGCCCTGGCCAGCACGAAGCCGAACCGCCGGAACGCGAGGGCGTCGTTGAGCCAGACTCGGCCACTCCGGCCGGTCACCACCCGGCCCTCCCGGGCCGCTTGCGGGGCGGTGTCCACCAACTCGGTGCCCAGTGCAAACAGGATGCTGCGGGCCCGCCGTTGCCAGTCCGCCAGCGCCTGCTCGGGGTCGGCCCGCAGACCCAACTCCCTGAGCCAGAGCCGGAACGAGACGTCCAGGTCGGCGTAGCCGCGCTCGGCGGCCACCGCTTTCGGCCCGTCGGCCGCCGCACCGGCGGCATCCGCGAGGTCGGCCGCCAGCTGGACGACCGCCTGCACACCGTGCTCCGAGTGCTCCACCGCAGTCACGGCCTGTCGTCCGTAGCGCTGGTCCCCCTCGTGCATCAGGATCACCGCCATGGCGACGCCGTCGTCCACCACCTCGTCGAACACCGACTGCTGTGTCCCGTACACCGCGCCGATCGTCCGGGCGCGGATCAGGCGCCCGCGCTCCAGCGCTCGCTCCGTGGTCAGCCGGGCCACCCACTCCAGCACCAACGGGCTCAGGTACTCCGCTGGTTCACCGGGCTTCGCGGCCTTCGATGCGGTCTCCTTCTGCAAAAGTGCGGGCAGACCGCGCCATGCCGAACGTGCCGGATCGTGCTGGCGGGGCAGGTACACCGGCACCCGGCCGAGCTTCTTCTCCTGGGGCCGACTGCGCCGCCAGCCGGTCAGCGGCTCGGTGAACCGGCGGTCGTGGGCCGCGAGCGGGTCCCCGTAGGACAGCACCGCCCCGGTCACCGCGCTCCCGTCGTGGTGCAGCCGGATCCGGCGGGACTGCCAGGTGTACAGGTCACGTGGCCCGGAGGGGCGTCGGGAGAGGTCCGCCGCCTCCGGGTCGGGTTCCGGTCCGTAAGGGCCGCGCCGCCAGGCCGGACGGTCGTCCTCGCGGAAGCGGGCCCCGGCGGTGTCCGCGGCCACCAGGTTGAGGAGGAGGGTCTCCCGCAGGTCGTCCCCTTCGGCGAGGACGCCACCGAGACCGCCCGCCCACCCCGTGCCCAGCGGGTACACCTTCCCGCCCTTCGCCCGACCGTCGCCCGCCGCGGCCGACTTGATTCCCGAGGTGTCGAAGGCGTGCGCGTGCACCAGCCAGCGCGCCGCCTCGGCGAAGGCGAGCCGGTGGACGGACGGCATCCGCATGGAGAAGAACGGGTCGCCGTTCGGCACATCGGCCACCAGCCGGTTCAGCGAGGCGACTTCGTCCTTCTCGGTGCGCAAATCCGGGACTTGGAAGAACGGGGTCTCCGGGTGAAGCAGGTCGAAGCGCTCACGGTGCCGGTCGAGGTAGCGGCCGACGACGGCGAAGGCGTCCGGGTCCTCCCACAGCTCCTCCCAATCCTCCAGTTCGGCGGGCCCGTCCACCGCGTCGTGCAGGATCGCCAGCAACAACCGCATCAGCGTGAACTCCTGCGTCGGCACGTCCCCGACCAGCCGGCGGACCGCGGCCGCTTCGCCGAACACCTCGCGCAGCGACAGCTCGGCGGTCGTCCCGTCCAGCCGCTGCACCGGCAGCCAAGGACGGGACACCAGGTCGAACGAGGGCACGTTCTTCACCAACCTCACCTCACGGGCTCCGGCCGGGTGCACCGACAGGCCGTCGATCGGGCTGTACTCCAGCTCGAAGCCCGCCAGTTCGGCCCGGCCGTGCTCGTCGAGCAGCAGCACCAGCTCGCCGTCGAGCTGCGGACACTCCTTGACCTGCCAGGCGGGGACGTACAACTGCTCCAGCTGCTTGATCGCCTTGTCGATCACCCAGGGCTTGGAGAAGTGGTAGGGGAGCCGCAGGCTGCTCGCGGCGAGGGCCTGGGCGGCGTTCCAGACGGGTACGGTCTCGATCGGCAGCGGCAGGCCGCCCCGGCCCCGGTCCAGCCAGGGGAGCGTGGTGAGACTGCCGTCGGGGTGGCGCATCGCGACCATCACCTCCAGACTCTCCTCGCCGTCCCGGACCTGGGCCTGGCCCGAACGGTGGTCGTCCACGTCACCCACCCCGGCGTCCAGCCACCCCACCAGCGACCGCCCCGGCCGCCGCACCTCGTCCAGCCGGTAGACCTCGGCACGGGCGGTCTGCGCGGCATCCGCGAGTCGCTGCTCCTCCGCCGCCTCCGCCATCACGCCGGACCAGGCGGAGGGGCCAAGCGGTTCGCTGCCGTAGGCGCGCTGCACGAGCGCGTTGATGTCGTCCGGGAGCGCCAGCGGGACCCCCTTCGCCAGGTGCGGCCACAGCACGGCGGCCGAGCGCAGCAGGTGGTGCCTGCCGTAGACGGACATCGACCCCTTCACCGGGCCCGGCAGCGTCTGCGCCGCCCAGTCGACGCCTGTGACCAGGCAGCGGGCCGTCCGCAAGCGCGCCGGCCGGGCGCTCTGCCCCTCGCCGCGCGGGTGGCGGTGCAGCCGGCCCATGCGCTGGAGCATGAGGTCCACCGGGCACAGGTCCGTGACCAGGAGATCGAAGTCGACGTCGAGCGACTGCTCGGCCACCTGGCTGGCGACGACGATGTGCGGCCCGCGCGGCCGGTCCCCGTCGGGGCCGAACCGGGCCAGCAGGTCGGTGTCCTTCCGGGCCCGGTCGAGGTCGACGAAGCGCGCGTGGGCGACGGTCACCGCCTCGTCCCCGAAGCGCTCCCGCAGCCGGTCGGCGGCCTCCAGGACCCGGTCGACCGTGTTGCGGACGACCAGCGCGCAGCCGCCGTCCGCGAGTTCGGTGGAGAGGCGGTCGGTGAGCACGGCGAGGTCGTCGTCCAGCGGTTCGAGGAGCACGGTGGTCCGACGGGCGGCGTCGGCCCCGGGGCGTCGGGTCAGGGGCGGATGCCCCGGGGCGACGGCGGTGAGCAGTGGATAGCCGGGTTCCTCCGTGGCCCCTTCGGCCTCGGTCGCGGTTCCGCAATAGGCCTGCACCAAGGCGCGCCGGGTTGCGGCCGGCAGCGTCGCCGACAGCATCACCACCGGCACCCGGTACGCGCCGAGCCAGGAGAGTACCCGCTCCAGGTAGGTGTTCATGTAGGCGTCGTTGGCGTGCACCTCGTCGATCACGACGACCTTGCCGGCGAGCGCGAGGTGGCGCAGCGCGAGATGCCGGTTCTTGAGGCCGGCGAACAGGACCTGGTCGATCGTGCCGACCGCGAAGGAGGCGAGCAGGCCCTTCTTGCGTCCGCGCAGCCACTGGTGGGCGATCAGCCCGGCGTTCTTCCGCCGTGCACGGTGCCCGGCCCCCTGTGACCCGTCCGTGTCCACGGCCACGATGCGGCGCCGGTCGGCGGCCATCATGCCCGCGTACTCGTCGTTGAGCGCGGCCTTCGCATGGGCGAGGAAGACCGTCCGATCCCCGTCCGCGGGCAGGTGGTTCAGCCATGCGGTGAGACGGGGGAACATCGCGTTGGCGGTCGCGCGGGTCGGCAGCGCGACGTAGCACCCGCCGGCGCCGGTCCGGGCGGCGAAGACCTCGGCGACGGCGAGCGCGGCCTCCGTCTTCCCCTCGCCCATCGGCGCCTCGATCACCAGCAGCCCCGGCGCGGGGAGTTCGCGCGCCAGTTGGACGGCCTCCTCCTGGACTGGCCGCGGCCTCGCCCCGGCGGGCAGCTCGAAGCGGGCTTCGAGCAACTCCTGCGCCGCCAGTGGTGGATCCTCGGCCGCCCAGGCGGGCGGGAGTTTCAACCCGGCCCAGGCGGAACGGATCCGCTCCTCCTCCGAACGGGGGTGCTCCTCCGGGAAGTAGGGGAAGAGATCGGGGTTGCTGGCGATCCAGTCGGCCATGATGACGATGCCGGTCAGCAGCACCTGGACGGGCTGCGGCAGCTTGGCGCCTTTGACGGCCTTCAGCAGCTCTGCGGCTCCGAGCACCTTCGTGCACGCGTCGAGCAGCTCGAACTGCACATCGCGCCACAGCTTTTCGCTCGCCCCGGGCGTGCGGATCAGGTCCTCGCGCAGTTCGAGGTCGTGTAACTGCCCGTGCCCCGGCGGCACTCCGTGGTGCCCGCCGACCACCACCGCCCATTGACTGGCGCTTCGGTACGCCCACCCATGCCGTTCCACCAGCCATTCCTGGAGGATCAGTTGACCGGCGAGCCCGTGCGGAGCGGTACGCCGGTCGTCCCCGTACTGCTTCGGATCGCGCATCGCCAGCCCGGCGGCCCGCATGGTCTCGGCGAGCCCGTCGACCTGACAGGCGAACGCGGGCGTGGCCTTGCCCACGTCGTGCGCGGTCGCCAACCACACGGCGAGCTCCCGTGCCAGAACCTGGCTTCCCCCGAGCGCATCGGCAATCAACTCCCGCACATTCCTCGGAAGCCAGCCGTCCCACAGCAGCCCCGCGACCGCCCCACTGTCCGCCATGTGCCGCCACAGCGGCATCCACCCGGAGGTGTCCCTGTCGGACTTGGCCCAGACGGTGCGAGCGGCATCGGAGAGGCGCGCGTGCAGTTCCGGACCGGTAGGCGTTCCAGTCACGCCGCCATTCAACAGGGCCTGCGGGCGGGCACTGATTGAACGATCGGTAGTGATCGGATCTGATTGATGCTGAATCTTGGCGGCAGTATCTGCCTGGCTGTCGGCCCTCTGTTCCACGGTCGGCCCGAGAGCCCGCAGCGGCAACTGCGACAACCACCACGGCAACCAGGCCAACGACACCGGGCCGGACCCCGACGTCAGCCCGGGCGCTCGCTCCCGCCCCGGCGGTCACGCAGAGGGCGAGCAGGCCGAGCAGTGTCAGCTCTCCTTGGCGGCTGAGACTGAACGGGACGGGCCAACCCCGCAGGCGCGGGGAACGGCAGGACACCGCTCACGCCGAAGTCGGAGTCGAGGGACCCGTCTTCGACAGGCCGAATGAGAGCCACTCGGCTTTGTCGAGCGGATCGCTGTCCGGGGTTCGCGCGCCGGGGACTGGTGGTGCCTGGATGGGTTGACTGTCCCGGGTGCCTCCGAGACTGCGACCCAGGCGGGCCTGGCGCTGGGCGCACTCGAGGGCTTCTCGGCCCTTCGTCAATCGCTCGTCGGCAGTCCCGCTTCGGCGCCCAGCAGGCCGAGCGTACGGCGCAGCGTCTCCCGCTCGGGGTCGGTCAACGAGGCGGTGAGTTCCTCGTCCAGCCGGTGTGCGAGCGCGGTGCAGTCGGCGAGCAGTTCCCGCCCGGCCTCGGTCAGTGCGAGTACCTGACGACGCCGGTCTGCCGGGTCGCGCACCCGGTCCACCGCACCGATCAGCTCCAGGTGGTCGGCCAGCGAGACGACCAGGCTGGGTGCCACCGCCATGATCCGGGCCAGCTCCAGTTGGGACGGTAGTGCGCCGGAGTCCAGCGCCACCATCAGGCCGACGTGTTTGGGCTTGAGCCCGAGCTCCGCCAGTGCGGTGGTGAACCGCGCCGTGACGACGCTGCCGAGGGTGCCGAGCCGGAAGACCACGGAGGTGGTCAGCGGCAGGGGGTTGACATCATTCACGCGGGAAACGCTAGCATGCACTAACCATTCAGGATTAGAACGATTCGAGGGCTGACTCAATGCTCCGTTCCATCGCCACCACTGGCCGAGGCATGCGCACCATGGTGATCGCCAACGCGTCCGGCACTGCGCTGTCCATGGCCTTCAGCGTTGTCGGCTTGCTCTCCCCGGGGCTGTTCCTGCCCGGCGGAACCGACCCGGTCACCCCGCTCACCGACTTGTACGCCCAGGCCTACGCGGCCCGGGCCCTGCCCCTCGGCGCAGCCCTGCTGCACCAGCTGCTGATCAGCCGGACCGGCCGCGGCCTCGTACCGCTTCTGCTGGTCGCCGGCGCCGTCCAGGTGGCCGACGCGGCCATCGGCGCCTCCTCCCACAACCCCGGGATGACCGCCGGCGGCACCGTACTCGCCGCCCTCCACCTGGGCCTCGCTGCCCGCCTCGCCCGCTCTGCCCACGGCGCCGGCTCCAACGGCATCCCCGCTGCGGAAGCGGCCTGACGGGGAGTGGTGGCGAACCAGCCCCGAAGGGATCCGTGTCGCCGGCGTCCGGCCTCCCCGAACGTTTACCGATCTCATCTCGTGGCCAATCGGGGCAGTCGAAGACATTGCTTCGAACGTGTTGCGTAGCGCCTCCTGAATCATGCTTGCCGTCAATCCAGTTGTGCGGCTGGTGCATCCCGATCTCGCTGTCCGTCCCGCTCTCAAATGACCTGCCCAATGCAAGGGACCAACCCCGCATGCGCGGGGAGCAGTGCCCGCCTTACGCGGTACCTCGATCCACACGGGGACCAACCCCGCATGCGCGGGGAGCAGGCGAAGCCGAACGGGACCTTGGTCGCCTGATCGGGACCAACCCCGCATGCGCGGGGAGCAGACCATGCCCAAGTCGTTCAGCGTCGCCCTGGCGGGACCAACCCCGCATGCGCGGGGAGCAGGCCCACGGACAGGCGCGAGGAGGTGACCCCCTGGGACCAACCCCGCATGCGCGGGGAGCAGCAGACGAAAACCCCGATCGGGTTTGTCCGGAAGGGACCAACCCCGCATGCGCGGGGAGCAGTGAATTCATGTGTTTCCCTTGGTAATTGATTCGGGACCAACCCCGCATGCGCGGGGAGCAGGCGGCACGGCGCGGGTTCTGGTGCACCGTCTGGGGGCCAACCCCGCATGCGCGGGGAGCAGGGGCCGTGGGCCGCGATGCCCTGCGCGGTGTGGGGACCAACCCCGCATGCGCGGGGAGCAGCCGGCCCAGGGGTCCGGGCCGGGGCCGCGCGGGGGGACCAACCCCGCATGCGCGGGGAGCAGCCGGACCAGATCTCCAGACCGCCGCTGACCGTGGGACCAACCCCGCATGCGCGGGGAGCAGAGGCCGACGACCGGGCTCGTGACGATCCCGCCGGGACCAACCCCGCATGCGCGGGGAGCAGGGCAACAACGACAAGACCGGCTGGTCCGCGACGGGACCAACCCCGCATGCGCGGGGAGCAGTCCGAAAAGCGCGGCGGGACCTGGCGCGCTCGGGGACCAACCCCGCATGCGCGGGGAGCAGAACGGCCCCGTCCTGCATTTCAACTCGGCCGCGGGACCAACCCCGCATGCGCGGGGAGCAGCCGATCAGCACTGCCTCGACGGCGTTGTCACCGGGACCAACCCCGCATGCGCGGGGAGCAGGGCGAGCACCGCCTCACCTGGCCCGACTGCGCGGGACCAACCCCGCATGCGCGGGGAGCAGTCGCTGAGTGAACTCCCGCTGGACCACGGCGAGGGACCAACCCCGCATGCACGGGGAGCAGGACAGGCCGGCGCTCGGCAACCACCCATAGCTGGGACCAACCCCGCATGCGCGGGGAGCAGCGCGAAATGAAGATCGCAAAGAGGGTCGCGCAGGGACCAACCCCGCAGGCGCGGGGAGCAGAAGTGCCGTACGGCGGTGCGGCGCTCCGAGGGGGGACCAACCCCGCAGGCGCGGGGAGCAGTCTTCAGCCGGCCTTCGAGCGGTCCGGCTCCGGGGACCAACCCCGCAGGCGCGGGGAGCAGCACCGGACCATCGCCTACGGCGCGGACGAGGAGGGACCAACCCCGCAGGCGCGGGGAGCAGAGTTCGTGACCTGGGGCGTGGTCACGGATGGGTGGCGTTTTGTGCAACTTCCTTTGATTCGGGCAATCTTCGCATTCCTTTCGCTGCCGCAAGGCTATCGGTGAGCGGTGTGCGGAGGGTGTTCACCCTGCCAGGCCCCGTGCGGCTACCGCCGATAGATGACACATACCGACGATGACTGTCACCATGATTGCTTGGGAGTTCGTGCGCTCCACCACCCAACGGCCTGCGGTCTGGATCGGAGTTTTCGCGCCGTGCGGGGCGATGCGGGCCTCGATCCCGCGGGCGGCCAGGTCGTCGTGGAGCATGCGGTATCCGTATCCGTATCCGTATCCGTATCCGTATCCGGCGTCCAGGGCCAGGCTCGGGTGCTCCGGCAGCGGTCCAAGGGCCGACTCCAGTGCGTCGTATCGGTCGAGGGCGGCGGGTAGCAGGGTGTGGTCGCGAGTGTTGGCCTGCGCGGGTTCGGTGATCAGCGGTATGCCTGCTCCGTCGGTCAATTGCGAGCGTTTCAAGCTGAGTTTGGCCCGATCAACCGGGCGCCTGCCTGCACACTCGCCACCGGCAGGCGTCTTGAAGATGCAGCCGTCGGCGCTCAGGCGGTCGAGTTCGAGCAGTCGCAGGTCCTCCATCACGCCGGGCGCGATCCACTCGTCGCGGCGCCGGCCCAAGGTGGTGGCCGAGCAGTGCTTGTGCGAGGCTCGTTCGTATCCGCAGACGAAGGCCAGGACTTGCGCGAAGGCGACGGCACGGTGATCACCGTACGAGGCGTCGAGGGCGCATCCTCCGGATGGATGGCCGAACAGGGCGACACGGCGGCCGCGCGTATCGCCACGCGCGGCCGCCGCTGTGCATCCGACCAGGAGCAGCTCTCCGTGGAAGCGCTGCCGGGCCGCGGGCTCTCGAAGAGGTCCGGCTTCCGCCGGCGAACTTGTCCGGCCTCGCACGACGGCTTGCTTGCCCGCAGGTCGGGCGGCGCATGCTCGTTGGTTCAGCGGCCTGGCCTCACTGTGGGTTGTTAGGGTGGGGGCCGGTCGGGGATGGCTAAGGGGTGGGGGATCCATGGGTTCGCAAGACGGTAGTGACCGTGCGGGTTTCGGGTGCGTGGCGTGCTGCGCCGAGGACGCTGCGGTGGCGCGGGCGCACCACCGCAGTCGCGACGGGGTTCGGCTCGAGAGGATGATCCGGGACGACTCGCATTTCATCGTCTCCGTTCAGCGGTGCGGTCTGTGCTCGCAGGCCTTCGTGAGCGTGTTCACCGAGTACATCGACTGGGTCGCCTCGCAGGACGCGCAGTACCGCACCGTGCTGCCGATCACGGACACCGAGGCGGACGACCTGGTGGCGGGGCGGTTGAGCCCGCACCGGGTAGGTGCCCTGGGACACGGCCGCCGCCATCTGCAGAGCGACTGGCCGAGCGATGCCGAGGAGCCGTCCGTGTACTGGGACAGCGGCGTCTTCGAGGTCCGCGAGGGGCGCTGACCCGGACGGCGCGCTGCGGGCCTGTCGGTTGTGCATGTCGTTGTCGCCCCGCCGACGGGCGGGTTCGCTGACCGTCCGGGGGTCCGGGGGCCGGTGGCGCCGGAGTCGACGCCGGGCCTGTGGGCGGCCGCCGTGGTGCTGCGGGAGATCATGCCGGAAGCACGGCCACGTTCGTGCGGAAACGGCGGAACGGGTGCCCGGAGCGCGCACTCCCTGGCCGCGTGGAACGGGGCCGTCCGACTCGCGGTACGTGGCTTGAGGGGCATGTTCCCGACAATCAGGCGACACCCGTGCAGGGGTGTCCGTACCGTCCTGTACGAATGTGCCGACCAGATTCTGCTGACCATGCGTTCGAGCGCTGCTCGGAACTGGCAAAACAGCAGATCAGGGTGCTGACGGAATGCCATCTACCGGCAGTGGTCGCACCCCGGTGGTGTTGCGCGGGTTCGCCGTTGCTATGAGGCTCGGGTGTTCGGGGCTCGGCGGTGGTGGAAGGCGAGTTGGCGAGTTCCCGGTCGGCTCGGGGGCTACTGGGCCAGGCGGTCGATGGTGGCCAGAACGTTGGCCGGGCCGTCCTCGGTGGCGAGGGCGGTGGCGAGGGTGTGGGCGTGGGTGCGGTGGTGGGGGTTGTCGAGGGTTCGGCGGATGGCGGTGGCGAGGCGG
>NZ_LGDO01000076.1:0-19235 GCF_001279805.1 Streptomyces sp. XY431 | reverse complement strand
GGGTACTGCGGGGGGCGGGTGGGTGCTGCGGGGTGGGCGGGGAGCCCCGGCGGCCCGTCTCCGTGGGGAACGGACGGGCCGCCGGGGAGTCAGCGGAGCGGCGGCACGGACGGCTGGGACTGGGTGGCGCAGTGGATGCCGCCGCCGCCGGAGGCGATGTTGTCGATGTCGACCTGGACGATGTCGCGGGTCGGGAACTCGGCCTGGAGGACGGCGCGGGCCCGCGCGTCGGCGGCGGCGTGGCCGAACTGGGGGACGAACACGGCGCCGTTGGCCACGTAGAAGTTGCTGTAGCTGGAGAGGAAGTCCTTGCCGAGGTCGCGGCCGCGGATCCGCTTCCGGTCCGGGGCGGGCAGCTCGATCACGGTCAGCGCGCGGCCGCGGGCGTCGGTGGCGGTGCTCAGGGCCCGCTTGGCCTGCTCGTAGACCTTGACCCAGACCTGGTCCGTGCCGGGGCCGGGCCGGTCGAGCAGGACGCGTCCGGGCGCGGTGAAGCGGGCCAGGCAGTCGATGTGGGCGTCCGTGATGTCCTGGCCGGCCACGCCGTCCAGCCAGATCACCTTGTCCATCCCGAGCGTCGTGCGCAGGGCTCGCTCGACCTCGTCCTGGGACATGCCGGGGTTGCGGTTGGGGTTCACCCAGGAGCTGACGGTGGCCAGCAGGGTGCCCTCGCCGTCGGTCTCCAGGGCGCCGCCCTCGCCGACGAAGGGGGCCCGGATCCGGTCCACCCCGTACTCGGCGAGGAGGGTGCCCGCGACGGCGGCGTCCTCGGCGTACCGCTGGTAGTAGGGGGTGCCGTCCTTGCCCCAGCCGTTGAAGTTGGTGTCGACTCCGGCGATCGTGCCCGGCCCGACCACGAAGGTCGGCCCGAAGTCGCGGATCCAGAGGTCGTCGTTGGAGATCTCGACCACGGTGATGCGGTAGTAGGCGCCGGGTCCGCAGTAGTAGCGGGCGTCGACGGCCTGCCCGGGGCGGGCCACCACGACGACCGGTTCGTAGCGGGAGATCTCGTGGGCGAGCTTGGCGATGTCGTCGCGGACGGCCGACAGCTGGGTCCGCCAGACCGAGGGCAGGGCCGGCCAGGCCATGAAGGTGCGGTCGTGCCGGTCGCTCTCGGCGGGCATCCGCAGCAGCGGTGCGGCAGCCGGGGCGGCTTGGGCAGCCGGGGCGGCTTGGGCGGCACGGGCGGCCGGGAGGGCGGAACCCAGGGCGATCAGGGGTACCGCGGCGGCGCCGAACCGGAGTAGGCCGCGACGCGAGGGGGTGGGGGTGTGCATGTCGCGCTCCCTGGCAGAAGGTGGGAGGTGTGGGGGTTGCCCCGCATCCTGCACCGAACTGAAAATTCAGTCAAGCATTTGGGTCAAGGCTTACCGAGAACCCTGAAAGGATCATCAGGAACCTGTCCGACCAGCGAGGAAGCGCGTAGAGTGGGCGCCCATGTCGGACCGTCGGACGGAAATACTCAGAGCCGCCACCCGCGTGATCGCCCGCCGAGGGGTCCGCGGACTGCGGGTGGGCGAGCTGGCCGCCGAGGCCGGCGTGTCCACCTCGCTCATCTACTACCACTTCAGCGACCGGGCCGGACTGCTGCGCCGGACCCTGGACTTCATCAGCGACCGCGCCGACCACTACACCGCCGAGCCGGACCCCGCGCCGCGCACCGAGGACCCCAGGGCCGACCTGGAACAGGTGCTGCTGCTGGAGCTCCAGGACACCGTCGACGTACGCGAGAACAGCATCGCCTGGGGCGAGTTGAGGGCCACCGCGGTCTTCGAGCCGGACCTCCGCGAGGACCTCGCGCGGACCACCCACACCTGGGTGCACGATGTCGCCGAACTGCTCGCCCGGGCCGACCCCGGCGGCACCGCCCCGGCCCACGCGGCCGCCGCCGAGCGGCTGACCGCGCTGGTCGAGGGCCTCAGCGTGCGCTGGCACAGCGGCTCGCTGCCGGTCGAGCACGCCCGACTGCTGCTGCGCGGGGCGATCGGGGCGGAGCTGGACCGGCACGGCCCGCCCGGCCGCGGCGGCCCGGCGGCGGTGGCCGGGGCGGGCTCCGGGGCCGGATTCGGTCGATCCTGACGCAACCTCTAAACTCGGCGGCACCGCGCGTGCCGAACGTCCCTTTCGCGGGTCCGTCCGACCCCGGTCCGCCCGGTCCCCGGTCCGCTCGGTCCCCGGCCGGTCCGACCCCCGCCCCGGTCGTCCCCCGCCCCGGTCGTCCCCTGCCCCGCCCAGCCCGCCGAGAGAGGCAGCCCGCATGTCCGCCGACCGATCCCCCTTCGCCACGCCGCCGGTCTTCCAGGAGCTGACCCCGGACGACCCCCGCGAGGTCGGCGGCTACCGGCTGTTCGCCCGGCTCGGCGCCGGCGGCATGGGCCGGGTCTACCTCTCCTACACCCCCGGCGGACGGCCGGTCGCCCTCAAGGTGGTCCGGCCCGAGCTCGCCGAGGACCCGGAGTTCCGGGCCCGCTTCGCCCAGGAGGTGGCCAGCGCCCGGCGGATCCACGGCCTCTTCACCGCCCAGCTGGTCGACGCGGGCGTGGACGCCGCCACCCCGTGGCTGGCCACCACCTATGTGCCGGGCCCGTCCCTGCAGCAGGTGGTGCAGCGCTTCGGCCCGCTCCCGGAACGGACGGTGCTACTGCTGATCGCCGGCATCGCGGAGGCGCTCCAGGCGATCCACGCCACCGGGGTGGTGCACCGCGACCTCAAACCGGGCAACGTCCTGATCGCCCCCGACGGCCCCAGGGTGATCGACTTCGGCATCGCCCGGGCGGCCGACGCGGGGGCGCTCACCAGCACCGGCCTGCGGATCGGCTCGCCCGCGTACATGGCGCCCGAGCAGGCCACCGGCCGGCCCGCGACCCCGGCCACCGACGTCTACGCCCTCGGCGCCCTGGCCGTGCACGTCGCGACCGGCGCCCCGCCGTTCGGGGACGGCCCGGACCCGGCGACGCTCTACCGGACCGTGCACGAGGAGCCCGACCTCGGGCCGGTCCCGGAGGGCCTGCGCGGACTGCTGCTGGACTGCCTCGCCAAGCGGCCCGAGGACCGCCCGACCACCGCCGAGGTGATCGCCGCCGTGCGCGAGCACCCGGCCGTCGCCGGGCACCTGCGGTTCGGCGACGACTGGCTGCCGCACCCGCTGACCAGCCAGATCACCCGGCACGCCGAACTGCCGCAGGTGCCGGCCGAGGCGGCCGAGGCGGCCGGCGGGCCCACCGGCGGCGACCCGGACCAGGCCCTGACCGTGCTCACCCCGCGGTCGTCGGCGGCGGCCCCGACCCTGGTGGCGGCCACGCTGCCGGCCCCGGCCGACGACCCGACCGGTGCCCCGGTCGGCGGCCGTGCGCGGGCGAGATCGCGCCGCGGCCGGGGCCTCGGGCGCACCGCGATGACCGCCGCCGTCGCGCTGACGGTCGGCGCCGCGGCGACGGTGCTGCTGCTGGACACCCCGGAGACGGTGGAGGCCGCGACCTCCGAGGACCTGGTGACCGCCACCCCCTCCCCCGGTGCGCCCGCGCCCGGTTCCGCACCGGCCTCCCCGCCGGCCCCGGCCGCACCGACCCCGTCCGCCACACCGTCCGCCACCCCGACGCCGGGCGCCGACTACGCCGTCGCCTACCGCGCGGCCGAGCTGACCTCGGCGGACGCCGGCTACGAGTTCGACCTCGCGACCGGCACCGTCGTCCCGGCCGACAGCGTGACCTGGTACCTCGGCCGGGGCGAGAACGAGTTCCTGGTCCCGGAGACCGCCGATTCCTACATCGGCCGGGACGCCGCCCTGGGGGTGGCCGAGTGCGTCAAGGGGCTGAGCAGCCGGCCGACCGGGCGGGTGCCGTTCGGCGCCGTCGGCCCCCGGGGCGCCTTCTGCGTCCGTTCCGCCGACGGCCGGTCGCTCGCCGTGGTCCGGGTGCTCTCCACCGCGGGCACCGAGGGGCCGGTCAGGGTCTCCGTGGACCACTACCGCCGCAACGGCTGAACCCGCCCGCCGCGACGGCCGCACCTGCCCGAAGCCCCCGGCCGGACTGCCCCCGACCGGGGGCTTCGCTCTCCCTCACAGTTTGACTGATTTTTCAGTCAGTGCAACAGTGCAGTTCACGGCGATGCCGGACGACTCGTCCGCCGCCGGTCCGGCTCCGCACCCGGCGCTCCTCCGAGCCCCGCCCCCTCGGCGCCGGACCGAACCGCTCCCAGCCCCACCGGAGTCCACCGTGTCCCACTCCCCCCTCGCCCGTCGAACCGTCCTGCGTTCGCTCGCCGGCGCCGGCCTGATCGCGCTCGGCGCGTCCGGCTGCGCCGCCGTGGACGACCTGGTCGACCCGGCCGAGCCCTCCTCCCCCGCCGCCGACCCGGCCGGAGGCACACCCGGAGGCGCTCCCGGAGGCAAGTCCGGACAGGGGCGCCGACTCGGCGCCGAGTGGGAGAAGCACGAGCGGACCATGATGTCCTGGCCCGCCTCCGAGGACGTCTGGGGCGAGCAGCTCGCCGCCGTCCGCAAGGACATCGCCGAGGTGGCACGGGCCATCGGCGAGCGCGAGCCGGTGGTCCTGCTGGTCCGGCCCGGCCAGGAGTCCTCGGCCCGCAACGCCTGCGGCTCCGACGTCGAGCTGCTCACCGTCCCGGTCGACGACCTGTGGGCGCGCGACACCGTGCCGGTGTTCGTCGAGGAGGGCGGCAAGGTCAAGGGCGTCGACTTCAACTTCAACGGCTGGGGCCGCAAGCAGCAGCACGGCAACGACGCCAAGGTGGCCCGCGGCGTGCTGGCCAAGTACGGGATCGAGCGCGTGGAGACCCGGCTGGTCGCCGAGGGCGGCTCCTTCGAGAGCGACGGCCGGGGCACCCTCCTCATCACCGAGAGCTCGATCGTCAACGACAACCGCAATCCCGGAATGAGCCGCGACCGGATCGAGGCCGAGCTCAAGCAGCTGCTCGGCGTCACCAAGATCGTCTGGCTGGCCGGCGTCAAGGGCAAGGACATCACCGACGCCCACGTGGACTGCCTGGTCCGCTTCGCCGCCCCGGGCGTCGTCCTGCTCGACCGGGCCTTCCCCGGCACCCCGCCGGACGTCTGGTCCCGCTCCGCCGACCAGGCCCGCTCGGTGCTCGACGGGGCCACCGACGCCACCGGCGCCCGGCTCAAGGTCGTCGAACTCCAGCAGCCCGACCCCGACAGGATCACCGGGCGGGGCGACGCCTTCGTCTCCTCCTACATGAACTTCTACCTCGGCAACAAGGGCGTCTACCTGCCCCTGTTCGGCGACCCCCGGGCCGACGACCACGCCCACGACGTCTTCCGGGAGCACTTCCCCGGGCGCGAGATCGTCCCGCTCCAGATCGACACCATCGCCGGCGGCGGTGGCGGCATCCACTGCGCCACCCACGACATCCCCGCCGTCGGCTGACCGGCTGACCGGCCGTCCGGCCCCGGCCCCGGCCCGACGACAACGGCGGCCGCGGTACCCGGTCTCCCGGGCACCGCGGCCGCCGTGCGGGTCCGGCCCGGTCAGCCCGAGTCGGCGACGAAGCGCTCCGTCGCGGCCGTCAGCTCCGCCTCGTCCAACTCCGGCGGCCGCCCGCCGAAGCTCCTGATCCGGGCGAGCAGTTCATCGGGGAGCCGAACGTGGTAGCGGCGCACGTAGTAGGCCAGGACGGCCGGCCAGAACCACTCCCCGTCGGTGAACAGCGCGCCCTGACAGACCCGTTGGGCCGTGGGGTCGAGCAGGTCGTCGGGCCGGGACGGGGTGGCCAGGGCGACCACGGCGGCCTCCAGATAGGCCACCACGGTCTCCTCGTCCGGGTCCGCCACCGGCCGGACGTCGCGCCGCAGTTCGTCGGCCGAGGTGTAGAACCCGGCCCTTCGCACGCCACTCATCTACGGTTGGCCCTCCTTGTTCTCGGGAAGGACGGTACGCCACCGCCCGCCCCTCTGCTCCGTCCAGACCTCCGCGCCCTGGCGACCGACCGTCATCGTGCCGGACGGGTGAACGTAGAGGTACCCGGTGGGTGCTCTGACCGGCACGCCCAGGACGTTGGCCAGATCCTGGGCGAACGTCCCGGTGGTCGCACCGGTCTGGCACGAGCACAACCGGACCGGGCCGCCGGCGTAACCGGCCTCGCGCATCATGACGGCGAGCGCCCCGGCGTTGATCTCACCGCCCGCCTCGGCCCCGGCGAAGGTGGGCGAGACGCTGAACGGGCCGCCGTGCATGAAGACGTCGAAGTATCCGGGCAGCCTCGGCACGTTCCTCGCGTTCTTGTACAGACCGTCGGACGGATCGGCGAACCGGGCCATGGTCGGCCGACCCGTCCTGGCAGCCGACTCGGCGGCGAGTTCGGCCTCGAAGGCGGCGATCTCGGCCGCGTCGTCCCCGGCCCCGTAGGACGCGACGGCCGGGCGGCCCGAGCCGCCGAGCCCGCCGGTGGTCCGCCCGCCGCCGACGTCGGCGACATCGGCGATGATCGAGCCGCTGCGCCCGACCGGCGCCCGGGCGAGGTCCCGCGCCAGGGTGCTGTTGTCCGCGGCCCTCCCGACGCCCTGGAGCACGTTCTGCGCCAGCGACGGCGTCTCCTGCGCGGGCAGCGCCGCCGCGGGGACGGCCTGGTCGACCGCCTGCCGGGTCCGGGCGATCGCGACGTCCGGGCCCTCGTCGGCGGCCGCCTGGGAGGCCCGGCCGGTCGGGGTGGCGAGCCAGCGCTGACGGGCGGCCTCCTCGGCCGCCTTCTTGGCCCGGGCCGCGGCCTCCGCCTGGGCCTTGCGGACGGTCTCGCGCTCGACGGCCTCGGCGGCCGCCCTGGTGGCGGCGCGCTCGGCGGCGCGGGTGGCCGCCGTCCGGGTGGCGGCCGCCTCGGCGGCGTCCCTGGCCCCGACGACGCCCCAGCGGGTCAGCGCCCGGTCGACGGCCTGGACCGCCGGCCGGGTGGACTTCGCGACGACGGAGCCGTAGATCTTCCGGGCGACGGCGCCCGCGCCCCAGGTGAGGGCTCCGGCGGCGGCGCCGATGGCGATGCTCTGGGCGGCCCCCGCGACGGTGCACTCGGAGCCCCGCAGGCACTCCATCCCGTAGTCGACGCCGCCGGCCGCGGCGCCGCCGCCGATCAGGCCCAGGGCGCCGGTGCCGCCCATGCCCATCACGGCGCCGGTGACCGCGCCCTTGGCGGTCTGCCAGCCGGCCTCCTTCCAGGACCACTTGGCGTCGTCGTTGACGGCGTAGCTGATCGCGTAGCTCGCGAAGCCGACGACCGCGCCGCCGATGGCACCGGCCAGGACGCCGCAGAGGAAGGCGCAGTGCCCGCTGGGGTCGGTGTGGTCGAGCGGGTCCTGCCCGGCGTAGGCGTAGCGGTTGCCGAGCACGGACGGGTCCGGGCTCTGGCTGTAGGTGTCGCGGCTGGTGAAGGCGCCGGTCGCCGGGTCGTACCAGCGGGCGGCCATATTGGCCCGGCCGCTGTCCGGGTCGGTCCAGGAGCTCTGGTAGCCGAGCGACGGCCGGCTGCCGGCGGTGGCGGTGACCCGGCCGAAGGGGTCGTAGGCGGTGGAGCCGGTGAGGGTGGTGCCGGTGGCGGTGAAGCCGCCGACCACGTCGGTGTGCCGGTCGACCAGGGCGAGGGTCCGGCCGCTGCCGTTCTGCTGCCAGCCGAAGACGGCCCCGGCGTCGTCGTGGCTGTAGCTGGTGCTGCCGTCGGAGGCGACGGCGTTGCCCTGGTCGGTGTAGCTGAGCGACCGGCTTCCGGTGCGGACCAGGCGGTCCAGGCCGTCGTAGGCGTTGGTGGCGGTGCCGTCGGTCACCAGCCGCTCGAAGGCGTCGTAGCCGGAGGTGACGGTGCCGGCGGTGGTGGTCCGGGTCCTCTGGGTGCCGCGGGCGGTCCAGGTGTAGCCGGTGGTGCCGTCCGAGAGCAGCCGGTTCCTGGCGTCGTAGACCGCGGTGGCGGGGCCGGCCCGGGTGCGGTTGCCGGCCGCGTCGTAGCCGTACGCGGTGGTGCTGGAGCCGTTGGTCCAGCTGGTGAGCCGGCCCGCGAGGTCGTAGCCGTAGGTGTTGGCGGCGGCCCCGGCGGTGCCGGTGGTGGTCTTGGCGGTCAGGTGGTCGGCGAGGTCGTAGCCGTAGGCGACGGCGGCCTCGACCGTGCCGCCGGGGGCGGTCAGGGTGTCGCTGCTGAGGCGGTGCAGGGCGTCGTGGCCGAAGGTGCGGACGGCGCCGCCGGCGCCGTAGCCGATCCGTTCGACCTGGTCGAGGGCGTTGTAGCCGTAGGTGGCGGTGACGGCGGTGGCCGGGTCGACGAGGGTGGCCAGCCGGTGGGCCGCGTCGTAGCGGAGGCTGGTGGTGCCGGCGGCGTCCAGCCGGGTGGTGAGCTGCCCGTTGGCGTCGTAGCCGAACGAGGAGGTGCCGGAGGGGCCCTGGGCGGAGGTCAGCAGGCCCCGGTCGTCGTAGGCGTAGGTGTTGTCGCCGCCGACACCGGCGACCCGGGTGACCCGGCCGACGAGGTCGTAGCCGTAGCTGTGCGCGGCGGTGGCGGCCTCGGCGCCGGTGCCGGTCTCGGCGGTGAGCCGGCCGAGGTTGTCATAGGTCCGGGAGCGGACCACCCCGCCGGGCTCGGTGAGCGAGACGATCCGGCCGGCGGCGTCGTAGCTGGTGGTGCGGGTGCGGTCGGCGGCGGCCGGGTAGGCGTCGGTGGCCGGTTCGATCTCGGACTCCGGCAGCCCCCAGGCGTTGTAGGTGGTGCGGAAGGTGTTGCCGCGCCCGTCGGTGAAACTGGTCCGGTGGCCGGCCGCGTCGTAGCCGTAGGTGCTGGTGATGCCGGTGGCCGGGGCGTTCGCGGTGGCCGCGGTGACCGGCTCGGTGAGCGAGACGATCCGGCCGGCGGCGTCGAAGGCCCGGGTGGTGGTGGTGCCCAGCGGGTCGGTGGCCCGGACGGCGTTGCCGGCCCGGTCGTAGCCGGTGGCCGTGGAGCGCAGCACGGTGCCGGCGGGGTCGAGTTCGGCGCTGCCGGTGGCCCGGTCGGCGCCGTCGTAGGCGGTGGTGCGGGCGCTGCCGTCGGCGGCCGTCACCCTGACCGGGCGGCCCGCCGCGTCGTAGGCCGTGGTGACCGTGCGGCCGAGCGGGTCGGTGACGGTGACGGGCCGGTTGGCGGCGTCGTAGCCGGTGGTGACGGTGTTGCCGAGCGGGTCGGTGACGGTGACGGGGTTCCCGGCGTCGTCCCACCCGGTGGTGCTGGTGTACGCGGCGGCCTGCGAGCGCACCACGACGGTGCTGGTGACCTGGCGGCCCAGGTCGTCGTAGGTGGCGGTGGTGCGGGCGCCGGTGGGGTCGGTGGCGGAGAGCTGTTCGCCGGCCGCGTCGTAGGCCGACTTCCAGACCCCGGCGGGGGCTGCGGCGTCCGCCTTGGGGTCGGTGCGGGTGAGCAGGTTGTCGAGCTGGTCGTAGCCGAAGGTGGTGGTCTGCCGGGAGGCGTCCTGGCTGGAGGAGATCCGGCCGGCGGCGTCGTAGCCGACGTTGCTCCAGGCGGTGAGGGCGGCGCCCCCGCCGGGCGGCCGGTAGCCGGTGACGCCGCGCATCACCGGGCGGCCGAGCTGGTCGTAGTCGGCCTGGGTGAGGGTGCCGAGGGCGTCCTGGGTCAGGACGGCCTCGCCGTAGGTGTTGTACGCGGTGCGGGCGGTGGCCCGGGTGGTGGCCCGGGTTCCGTCCGCTCCTTCGGTGGTGACGGCCGGTCCGGTGACGAGGGCCGGGCGGTCGGCGCGGTCGTAGCCGTACTCGGTGGTGTACGCGGCCGGGTCGGCGCCGGTCGCGGTGCCGCGCGGGTCGGTGGCGGCCGTGATTCGGCCGCGGGCGTCCCTGGTCCAGGTGCTGGTGAGGTCCTCGGTGCCGGTGTGCAGGATCCGGGCGGTGATCCGGCCGGCGGCGTCGTAGCGGGCGTCGGCGGTGGTGAGCACGGTGCCCGCGGTATCGGTGCGGGTGACCGTCAAGGGGTTGCCGTCGGCGTCGTAGCGGGCCTTGGTGACCTGGTCGGGGCTGCCCTTGACGGTGACGGAGGCGACCCGGCCGGCGGCGTCGTAGGTGACGCCGTTGCTGTTGGCGCCGCCGCCGGTCAGGGTGCGGGTCAGCTGGCCGGCGCCGTCGTAGTCCAGGCGCCGGAGTTCGACCTCCCGGGTGCTGCCGTCGGGGTTGTGGACGCCGGTGGCGCTGACCCGGGCCAGGCGGTCGTCGTCGTAGTACTGGTAGCGGGTGGTGCGGCCCATCGCGTCGGTGACACTGGCCTGGCGTCCGGCCGGGTCGTAGGCGCGGGAGGAGACGACCAGGTCGGCCGGGGCCTTCGGCTGGTCGGGGTCGCTGCCGGTGTAGCCCTGGAGGGCCGTGGTGGCCGGCCGGCCGGTGGCGGTGTAGGTGGTGCGCCAGGTGCGGCCGGCCGGGTCGGTGACGGAGGTGGGCTGCCCGTAGACGTCGTAGCTGTTGGTGACGGTGCGCCGGCCCATGGGGTCGGTGACGGTGCTGACCCGGCCGGCCGGGTCGTAGGAGGTCCGGGTGGTCCGCGAGGGGTCGGCGGCGTCCCCGCCGCTCCCGTCCCGTTCGGTGCTGACGGTGATGTTGCCGTCCGGGTCGTACTCGACCTCGTGGACGGGGTGGTGGACGGTGCCGTCGAGGTCGTTGGCCGTCCACGGCGCGGTGGTGACCAGCGGCCGGTTCTGCCCGTCGTGGGTGAAGGTCGTGGTGAGGCCGCCCGGCGGGCCGCCGGGCCAGGTCTCGGTGGAGCTCACCCGGCGGCCGAGGCCGTCGTAGGTGTAGGTGGTGGTCAGCCCGGCCGGGTCGGTGACCTGCGCCAGGTCGGTGTTCCTGTAGTAGGCGTACCGGGTGACGGCGCCGCCCGGGGTGGTGACGGAGAGCAGCATCCCGGCCCGGACGAAGCCGCCGCCGTGGGCGAGCACGGGCGTGGTCGAGTACTCCTGCGCGGTGTCCCGGCCCTGCGGGAAGTCCGGGGTCGCCGGAGTCGTGGTGTGCAGCAGGTTCCCGACGGCGTCGTACTGGTAGGACGTCCGGTAGGTCTCGTCGGCCGGACCCGAGGAGCGGGCGTCCCGGAACACCGTCGGACGGTCGTTCAGCGGGCTCTGCGGGTGGGCCGGATCGACCCAGTACTCGGTGTACGAGGTCTGGCACCAGGTGGGTGTGCGGCAGGTGGTGCGGCTCTTCGCGTTGCCGCGGGAGTCGTTGGTGAGGCTGGTGGTGTGGCCCGCCGGGTCGGTGGTCCGGTTGAGGTACCCCTGCTCGTCGTAGCCGTAGCCGGTGCGCCCGCCGCCCGCGTCGGTGGCGGAGGTGACCCGGCCGCCCGCCGCCGGGTCGAAGGTGCGGACCAGCGCCTTGCCGCCCGGGTCGGTGACGGTCACCCGCAGTTGGGCGCCGCTGTAGTCGGCCTCGGTGGTGCGGGTGTCGCGGACCTCGTCGGCGGTCAGCACCCGTGACCAGAACGCCAGTTCGGCGAGCTCGCCCTGGAAGTGCCCCTGCCGGTCGGCGGGCGCGGCGGGCCAGGAGGTGTCGATGAACCCGGCCCCGGCATAGGTGTAGCGCTGGGCCGTCCGGTTGGGGAGGCCGGCCGGGCTGCCGGACTCCAGCGGCCGGCCGTCGAGGTACAGCGTGCCGGTGGCGGTCTGCTGCTTCCAGCTCAGCGCGGCCGTGTGCCACGCGTTGTCGTCGACCGCGGGGCCGTGCAGCAGCCCGGTGGAGCCGGTGGTGATGCCGCCGCGCAGCCGCCCGTCGGTGCCGATGTAGAGCAGTGGTTGGGCGCTGCCCGCGCCGCCCGGGCTGGTCGAGGTGATCGCCCGGTCCTGGGTGGAGTACAGGACGCCGCCCCGCCGGTCGGTACGGAACTGGACCGCGACGGTGAAGTCCCCCTCGGCCGGGACCTGCCCGTCCGGCAGCCGCAGCGAGGAGGTGGCACCGAAGCCGGCGACGGTGGGCACGCCGTAGTCGCCGCCGGTCGGGCTGCCCGCGCGGGCCACGCCCAGGGTGACATTGCCGAAGGTGCCGTCGCGCCCGTCCTCCCGGCCGTGGACGGCGTTGTGCGCGACCTGGCCGGAGGGCTCGTCCAGCCGGTAGTAGTCGGCCGGGCGGGCCGAGAGGACGGCCTGCTGGTGGACGACCCCGGCGGGGTACACCGCGCCGGTCGCGGAGGGCTTCCAGTGCCCGCCGTTGCTGTCCGTGACGTCCGCGACCCGGTCCCGGGCTGGGTCGTAGGCGACGGTGGTGTAGGAGCGGCCGGAGGGCAGGGTGATCGCGGACAGCGTGTTGACGGCGGCCCGGGCGGCGAAGTGCGCGGTGATCCGGTCGGCGGTCAGCGCGTAGCCGTAGCTGGCGAATTCGTCGATGGCGCCGGAGAAGTAGGAGTCCTTGCCGAGCGCGGGGACGGCCGGGTAGCCGGCGGCGCCGAAGCCCGCGCCGAGGTAGACCCGGTCCGAGGCGGGCAGCGGGACGACCGCGGCGGTCCGGTTGGCGACCCGCTGGCCGTCCAGCCAGAGCTCCTGGGACTGGCCGTTCGAGGTGAGCACCACGTGGTGCCAGGCGTTGTCGGTGACGTACCGCCCGGTGTTCATCGCGGTGCGGGTGGTGTCGTAGTAGCCGCCGTACAGCCGGCCGTCGGTGCCCACGTAGAGCGCCGGCACGTCCGGGGACTCCGGCGGTCCGGAACGGATCGCCCCGACGGCCTTGTTCTGGTACGAGTGCAGGATGCCGGCGGAGCCGGGCGCCGAGCGGAACCACAGCTCGGTGCTGCCCTGGTTGGAGGCGCCCGGCGCGGCCGCGTCGTCGGTGACCATGGTGCCGTAGCCGTTGAAGGCGGCGGCACCGTCGGTGGTTCCGGCGAGCACGCCGGCGGCGCCGCCCGGGGCGCCGTGGTGGTGGGCGGTGGCGCAGCAGACCGACCGGACGACCTCGTCGGCGGCCGGGTCGGTCTCGTTGGCGGGGTCGATCGGGTCGCCGAGCCGCAGATAGCTGGTGGGGGACGCGTCGGCGACCTGGGAGCGGTAGTGCGAGGTCGCGGTGTACTGGTAGCCGGTGCACTGGGTCCCGGCGCCGGGGGCGCAGACGGCCGTGAGGTTGTCGCCGGTGTAGCGGTACGTCCAGGTGAGGGCGGTGGCGGCGTCGCCGGGCGTGACCGGGTCGGTGCTGACGGAGGTGACGTGCGCGGCGGTGGATCCCGCCGGGCGGGTCCAGCCGAAGCGCAGCGCGCGGCCGGAGGCGGAGGTGGCGGTCTCCAGGGTGCCGTCGGCCCGGTACTGGTGGGTGACGGCGAAGCCGCCCGCGTCGGTGACCCTGGTGAGCCGGCCGTTCACGTCGAAGGCCAGTACCGAGCCGGACTTGTCGGTGAGTTCGAAGGTGCTGCCGGCGGCCCGGACGAGCGTCGCGTAGCGCCCGGCGGGCCCGGTGTACGAGTCGTCGGCGCCGTGCAGGAACCGCACCTGCTGCCCGTCCGGGAGGGTGACCAGGGCGTCGCCGTTCTCGAAGGCCAGCCGGCCGTCGAAGGAGCTGCTCCAGCCGGTGCCGAACAGGCCGCCGCCGCGGGTGTCGAGGCTGTTGTAGACCCGCTTGACGGCCAGCGGCGGTCCGGCGGTGGAGACCGAGGCGTCGGTGGCCGAGGTCGACCAGTTTCCGGTGAGCGGGTCGATGCCGTGCAGGTCGGGGTCGGTCCCGGCGCCCAGGTGCGAGGTGACGGCCGGCTGCGGGACCTGCGGGACGATCAGGCCGGAGGGCGAACTGACCGTGCTGTAGCCGTCGGTGACGTCCACCCACCATTCGGTGGGCCGCCCCCAGCGGAGCACCCCGGCGGGGACGGTGAACGTCCCGGAGGCCTGCCAGTCGGAGCTGGTGGTGCCGACGACGAGCCGGTAGCGCAGTGCGGAGGGCCAGTTGTCGAGGTCGCGCGCCGCGACGGTGAGGACCGGGGTCAGGGTGGCGGGGGCGAAGCCGCGCGGCGGGGCGACGGCGTCGACGACCGGGTCCACATTGGTGACCTGGAGGGTGAAGCAGCCGCCCGGCGCGAGGCCCGAACTGTCGGAGAACCAGCCGCCGGAGGGCGTCCGCATGTCCCAGCACACCACGTAGGAGCGGGGCGGCAGCGGCCCGATCCCGCCGCTCAGCGTCACCTTCTGGTTCGGCCCGACGTCGACGGGCATCGGGGTGAACACCCGGTTCGCGGTGGCGATCTCGTTCAGCGTGGCTGGGTCGTAGAGCCGGTAGGACAGCCGGTAGCCGCTGTCGGTCCGCCAGGTCTCCGCCCCGTGGTTGAGGACCTCCACGGAGAGCGCGCCGGCCTGGCCGTTGGTGACCGGCGGGTCGAGCACGGCGCCGGACGGCGTGCTGTAGTAGGCCGCGTACGGGGTGTACTCCAGCTGCAGGTACGGCGGGTTGGCGGAGCTCGCGGAGGCGAACTCGCGGTAGACGGCGGCGGATCCGCGGACGGCGATGCCGCAGTTCGAGACCGACTGGCCGTGGGTGCAGCCGTCGACGACACCCACGCCCGGCCCGTCGATGCCGATCCAGCCCCAGCCGGATCCGGTGCCCATCGTGTACTGCCCGAACACATTGCCGGTCGGTACGGCGCCCATCCCCTTGACCCCGGCCGGCGACCACGCGCCGGTGATCGGCGCGATCTCGACCGGCGCCGATCCGGTGCCGCGGACCTGGTAGAGGTGGAGCGCCGCGCCGACCACGTAGTCGTTGGCGTAGGTCTGGACGCCGCCGAAGGACAGGTAGGTCTCGTAGCGGTGGTGCGAGTCGTCGCCGCCGACCAGGACCAGCGAGGTGCCGACGTGGTTGGCCCCGCTGTAGTCGTCGACGTAGGTCGACGCGTTGGCCTTGCTGTTGCCGGTCGTGGTGGTCGGGTCGACCACCACCGGGAACACCCGGGCCGGGTCGTGCAGCCAGGCCGGGTCGGCCGTCACGGTAAGGGTGCGGTCGGATCCCTGCCCGTCGAGGGTGTAGCGGACGGCGGTGGACTCGGCCGGTCCGCCGGGAGCGGAGTCGTGCATCACACCGCGCGGCACCCGGATCCGGACCGCGCCCTCGGCGTCCTTGAACTCCACCTCGCCGTCGGCCGTCAGCGCCGGGGTCAGGCCGGTGGTGTGCAGCGGGAACGTCCACGAGCCGGCCGCCCCTGGGCCGTCCAGGACGAACTCCTCCTTGACGCCGTTCCACAGCGCGGTGATCCGGAGGTCGGTACCGGGCAGGACCGAGCGGTAGGTGGCGGTGTCACCGGCGACCTCGGGCACCACCGGCGCGGCGCCGGCGAGGGCGTAGCGGACGGCGTGGCCGTCGTCGAGCGCCACGGTCTCCAGGTCCGGGGCGTCGGCGCGGCGGGCCAGGCCGATCCGGGTCCCGTTGGCCCGCTCGGTCAGCCGGCCGTCGGGCCCCGGGACGAGCGTGGTGTCGATCGCCGCCCAGTCGCCCGCCGGGGTGCGGTAGTTGACGGGGTGGGCGAAGAGCTGGCGGCTGGTGCTGCCGTCGGCGTTACGGAAGGTCCGGCTGTCGGCGGTGCGCTCGGCGACGACCTCGACGCTCGGGTCCTCGTCCCGCAGGTGCCCCGAACCGGTGGTCCGGCCGCCGGGGCCGGGTGCTCCAGGACCGGGTGCACCGGGGCCGGGTGCTCCGGGGCCACCGCCGGGCCCGCCGTCCGAACCGCCGGGAGTGCCGCCGGACGCGGCCGGGCGGGCAGCGCCGGCGGCCGGGGCGACGTCCGCGGCGGGCGCGTACTGCGGGGTGCCGGACAGCTTCGGGCTGCGTGCCGGGGCGGTGGCGGCGGGCGCCTCGGGCGGCGGACCCTGAGCACCGGCCGGCTCGGCGGCGTCCTCGCCGCGGGCCTCGGTGGCCTCGGCGCCGACCTCGTGCGGCAGGTCGGCCGCGCTGCCGGTGCGCTGGACCGGGATCCGCGGCGCGGCCGCCGGCTTCGCCCCCGCCCCGTCCGCGGCGCGGGCGGACGGCGCCTCGGCCAGCGCGGGGCCGCAGAGCCCGGCCAGTAGGCTCAGGACGACGGTGGCGGCGGTTCTGCCGCCCCACCGACCACGACGGATTCGCCCGTGCGACATGCCACTCTCCCCCGGTCCGGCGGTGCCGCGAGCGTGCGGCACCGCGGCGCCGATCATGGGGGAGCGATGGAGACAATGTCAGGCCCCCGAGATGGAACTGTGGCTTCCGCAGGCACAAGTTCACTCCGGGTCCCCCTGCGACTCGACGGGGCGTCACCGCGGCGACGCCCGAGGCGCGGGAACCGGGGCAGGTGCGGCTCGGCCGGTGCTACCCGTCGGCCCGCAGCCGGTGCTACTCGTCGCCCCGCGGCGGCAGCAGCTCGGCGGCGCGTTCGGCGACCTCGTGGTGCAGGGCGTCGCGGACGGCCCGGACGGCGGGGTGGGTGACGGCCTCGCGGCGGACGGCCAGGGTGATCGGGAGCCGGATGTCGACCTCCTCGGGCAGCAGCCGCCGCAGCCCGGCCCGGTCGGCGAGGAAGGCCGGGAGCACGCCGACACCGGTGCCCAGCCGGGTCGCCTCGACCTGGGCGAAGACGTTGGTGGAGGAGAACGCGGGCGTGCAGCCCGGCAGATGGCGTTCGATGTCGAGATCGCCGACCTGCAGCATCGACTCGATGTAGAAGACCAGCGGGTGCTCCCGCAGTTCGGCCACCGCAGCCGGCGCCCCGCACCGGGCGAGGTACTCGTCACCGGCGTACAGGCCGAGGGTGTAGTCGGTGAGGTGCTCGGTCACCAGTCGGCTCCGGGGCGGTCGGCCGATCGTCAGGGCGAGGTCGAAGCCCGCCGGACGCAGCGGCAACTCCCTTGTCGCCGTGATGAGTTCGACCTGGAGCCGAGGGTGACGGCGGCGCACCCGGGCCAGTGCCGGAGTGGCGAAGAGGGTGCCGAAGCCGTCCGGTGCGCTCACCCGGACGGTGCCGTGCAGGGACGGCGGGTCCTGGCCGGACACCGCGTCCACGACCCGGACCAGGGCGTCCTCGATCGTACGGGCGTTCTCGGCGACCGCTCGGCCGGCGTCCGTCAGCACCCAGCCCTCCGTACCGCGTTCCATCAGCCGCACGCCGAGGCTCCGCTCCAGCGCGGTGATCCGGCGGGACACCGTGGTGTGGTCCACCCCCAGCGCGTCGGCGGCGCTCACCAGGCGCCCCGTGCGGGCGACGGCGAGCAGATGGCGCAGGTCGTCCGCGCGCAGCTCGCGCGGATCGGGCCCGCCGGGGCGCTCCACCGCCGCCGGGGCCGGGATTTCCTGGCGGGAGCGGGGGCTGGGGCCGGAGCCGGAGCGGGGGCTGGGGCTGGACCGGGGGCGCATCGGGGCAGCCTATCTGCATTTCCGCACACCCCCTCTGCGCGATTGGCGGTTGAACGCACACCGGACCCACGGCAGAGTCGGATCGGCCCGCCCGTGCCGGGGGCCACCGTCCTCCCACCGCCGAGGGGTTGCCCGTGGTTGCCAGTCTGTCCCTGCCCCGTATCCTGCGCATCGGCCGCGGCGCGGCCGAGGAACTGGGCGCCGTCGTCGCGGGCCTCGGCCTGCGGCGCCCGCTCCTGGTCACGGACGCGTTCCTGACCGGCACCGGCGCCGCCGAGCGCCTGCTGGGGATCCTGCGCGGCTCCGGGCTCCACCCCGCACTGTTCGACGGCACCGTGCCCGACCCGACGACCGACTCCCTCGCCCCCGGCCTGGAGGCCCTGCGCTCGCACGGGGCGGACTCGGTGATCGGCTTCGGCGGCGGCAGCCCGATGGACACCGCCAAGGCCCTCGCCCTGCTGGGCGTGCAGGGCGGCGGGATGCGCGACTACAAGGCGCCGCACGTCAACCTCGGACCGGCCCTCCCGGTGATCGCCGTCCCCACCACCGCCGGCAGCGGCTCGGAGGCCACCCAGGTCACCGTCATCACCGACAGCGCCACCGACGAGAAGATGATGTGCCTGGGCCCGGCCTTCCTGCCGATCGCCGCCGTCGTCGACATGGAACTGACGCTCTCGATGCCGCCCCGGCTGACCGCCGACACCGGCGTCGATGCGCTCACCCACGCCGTCGAGGCCTACGTCAGCCGCAAGTCCGGTCCCTTCACCGACGGCCTGGCCCTCACCGCGATCGCCACCATCGGCCGGCATCTGCGCCGCGCCTACGCCGACGGTTCGGACGCCGAGGCCCGGGAGGCGATGATGCTCGCCGCGACCCAGGCCGGCATCGCCTTCTCCAACTCCAGCGTCGCCCTGGTGCACGGCATGAGCCGCCCGATCGGCGCCCACTTCCACGTCGCCCACGGCCTGTCGAACGCCATGCTGTTCCCGGCGGTGACCGCCTTCTCCGTCCACGCCGCGCCCGAGCGCTACGCCGACTGCGCCCGCGCCCTGGGCGCGGCGACCGCCGCCGACCCCGCGGCCGCGGCCTCGGCCAAGCTGGTCGACGCCCTGCACACCCTCTGCGACGACCTGGCCGTCCCCACCCCGCGCAGCTACGGCATCGACCACGCCGCCTGGAGCGGGCTCACCCCGCTCATGGCCGAACAGGCCCTGGCCTCCGGCTCCCCCGCCAACAACCCCGCCGTCCCCACCGCCGCCCAGATCGAGGAACTGTACGCCCGCGTCTACGCCTGAGCCCGCCCATCCCTGCAGGTGACCGACCGTCGCCCGCCCCGGCCGACACGCCACGGGCGGCGGACCCTCACCCGCCGCCCCGGGTACCGCGCCTACTGTCACCTTTGCACCCAACAGGTGCATCGTCTGACAGAAGCGGAGAATCCCCATGAACCGTCACATCGGCCGATCCCTGGCGCTGCTCGCCGTCCTCGGCCTCGCCGCCGTGCCGACCGCGGCGAGCGCCGACGTCGTCTCCGGTGGCAACCACGGGACCGTCATCGTCGGCAACGGCAACCAGGTCGCCGGATACGACATCATCGACGCCGGCCACGACGCCACCGTCGGCTCCCACAACGGTTCGAGCGGAGTGGCCGGGACCGCCGTCGACGCCGCCCAGGCGGCAGGCGGCAACTACGGGACGGTCATCGTCGGCGACGACAACCAGGTCGCCGGGGACGACGCCATCAACGCCCTGAACGACGCCACCGTCGGCTCCTACAACGGCTGACGTCCCGGAATACCTCATTTGGCGTTGGAAAAAGCATCCCGGAACGCAAAGAACCCCCGCCGGTTTCCCGACGGGGGTTCTTCACAATGATTGTTCGGCGGCGTCCTACTCTCCCACAGGGTCCCCCCTGCAGTACCATCG
>NZ_LGDO01000075.1:0-19267 GCF_001279805.1 Streptomyces sp. XY431 | reverse complement strand
CCCCCGCCGCCCCGGTCGGCACAGCGGCGGCCGCCAGCGCGCCGGCGTGCCCGGCCAGCGCCTCGGCGGCCCGCTCCCGGGCCTCGGCCGGAAGCGCCCGCCGCTCGGACAACAGCCGTGTCCTCAGCGCGCCCTTCTCGTTGTGCATGGGATGGTCCACCGTTCCTCCATCGCTCCGACCACGACCGCTCTGGACCCCTGACGCCTGTGCGACCGGGCCGCCCAGAGCCTGACACGCGGAAGGCAGCCCCCGATGTCCACCCCGCTGCTGGTCCAGGCCCTGGCCGCGCTGAGCGCCCCCGCGCTGGCCGGCGCCGCCGTCCTCGGTGTCCGGCTGCGGCGCGGCGCGGCGCGCGCGGCCCGGCGCGAGACCGGGCTGCGCGAGCGCCTCGCCGAACTGGAGGAGCGCTGCACCGAACTGGAGCGCACCGCCTCCTGCGACCCGGTCACCGGCGTCTGGAACTACCGGCACCTCCAGCTCACCCTGGACCGGGAGATCGACCGGGCCCGCCGGGCCGAGCAGCACGAGTCGCAGGACGGTCCGCGCCCGCTGGCCGTCCTGCTGCTGGAGATCAACGGCTTCGACACGGTGGTCGCCGAGCACGGCCGGGCCCGGGCCGGGACGGTGCTGCGCGACCTCGCCCAGCGGCTCGGCATGGAGATCCGCCGCTCCGACACCCTGGGCCGGTACAGCGGCGAGGAGTTCCTGGTGGTGCTGCCGGACACCGGGGCCGAGGGCGCGGCCCAGGTCGCCGACCGCCTGGTCTGGTCGGTCCGCCGCCACCTGCTGCTGGACTGGTCCTCCGGCGAGCGGGCGGACCGCCGCCCGCACGGCAACGGGCTCACCGCCGCGATCGGCCTGGCGGTGCTGCCGGAGGACGGCACCCACGCCGCCGTCCTGCTGCGGTCCGCCGACCGGGCGCTCGCCGCCGCCCGCGCGGCCGGCGGCGACTGCTGGCGCCCGGCCGCCCCGGCGGCCCTTTCCGGAAACGTCCCGGCGACCGGGGCTGCGGTCGATTCCCCGCAGTCGGACGGAGTCTTCGCAGCCGAACGTGACCGTTAGGAAAAGCCGGGTAATCTGTCGCCCTGTGTCGGAGGGGACCCCCTCACCCCGCCCGGCACGTCCCCCTTGCCTGCCATCGCGGCCGGGTCCGGCGACGTGCTGCCCAAGCATCGGTCATCTGCGCCCGGTCAGGCGAAATACGTGCCTTAGTAAGGTAAACGCATGACGACGACCAACTCCCGTATCCCGGTCACCAAGGCAGTGGTCCCCGCGGCCGGTCTGGGTACCCGATTCCTGCCGGCCACCAAGGCCACTCCGAAGGAGATGCTGCCCGTCGTCGACAAGCCGGCGATCCAGTACGTCGTCGAGGAGGCGGCCTCCGCGGGCCTGTCCGACATACTGATGGTCACCGGCCGCAACAAGCGCGCCCTCGAGGACCACTTCGACCGCGCCTACGAGCTGGAGGAGCTGCTCGCCCGCAAGGGCGACCAGGACCGCCTCCGCCGGGTCCGCGAGTCCGTCGAGCTCGCCAACATGCACTACGTCCGCCAGGGCGACCCCAAGGGCCTCGGCCACGCCGTCTCGGTCGCCGAGCAGCACGTCGCCGGCCAGCCCTTCGCCGTCCTCCTCGGTGACGACCTGATCGACCCGCGCGACCCGCTGCTGTCCCGGATGATCGAGGTCCAGCAGGAGCTCGGCGGCTCGGTCGTCGCGCTGATGGAGGTCGACGCCTCCCAGATCCACCTGTACGGCTGCGCCGCCGTCAAGCCGAGCACCTTCGGTGACGACGTCTTCCAGGTGACCGACCTGGTCGAGAAGCCGGAGACCGCCGAGGCCCCGTCGAACTACGCCGTCATCGGCCGGTACGTGCTCGACCCGTCCGTCTTCGACGTGCTGCGGGACACCCCGCCCGGCCGCGGCGGCGAGATCCAGCTCACCGACGCCCTTCGTGAACTGACCACCCGCCCCGCCGACACCGGCGGCCAGGTCCACGGCGTGCTCTTCAAGGGCCGCCGCTACGACACCGGCGACCGCTCGGACTACCTGCGCGCTATCGTCCGTCTCGCCTCGGAGCGCGAGGACCTCGGCCCGGAGTTCCGCACCTGGCTGCGCGAGTTCGTCGCCTCCGAGCTGCAGGACTGACACACCGACAGAGAGCGAGCGCGCCCATGACCGGGTCCACGGAGAGCGGTACCACCCCCGCAGCCTGCTGCGACGACTCCGCGGACCCGGCCCCGGCCGCCCGCCCCGGTGCCCGTCCGGACGGTCTGTGGACCGTGGACGAGCACCTCGCGGACGTCCTGGCCGCCGTCGGCCCGCTCCCCGCCATCGAGCTCCAGCTGCTCGACGCGCAGGGCTGCCGGCTGGCCGAGGACGTCGTCGCCGAGGGCGCCCTGCCCCCCTTCGACAACAGCTCGATGGACGGCTACGCCCTGCGCACGCCCGACACCGTCGGCGCGAGCACCGCGTACCCCTCGGTGCTGACCGTGGTCGGCGACATCGCCGCCGGCGCCGGTGAACTCCCCGCCGTGGGCCCCGGCCAGGCCGCCCGGATCATGACCGGCGCGCCCGTCCCGCCCGGCGCCGGGGCGGTCGCCCCGGTGGAGTGGACCGACGGCGGCACCGGCACCGGCCGCCCCGCCGACTCGATGGCCGCCGCGGTCGAGGGCGAGGAGGTCCGGGTGCTGCGCCCGGTCGCCGAGGGCGCCCACATCCGCCGCCGCGGCAGCGACGTCGCCGCCGGCAGCCGGGTGCTGACCGCCGGCACCCGGCTCGGAGCCGCCCAGCTCGGCCTGCTCGCCGCGATCGGCCGGGCCACCGCCACCGTCCGCCCGCGCCCGCGGGTCGTGGTGCTGTCCACCGGCAGTGAGCTGGTCCAGCCCGGCGAGCCCGTCGGTCCCGGGCAGATCTCCGAGTCCAACAGCTTCACCCTCACCGCCGCCGCCCGTGACGCCGGCGCGATCGCCTACCGGGTCGGCGGCGTCCCCGACGACGCGGCCAGGCTGCGCGCCGTACTGGAGGACCAGCTCGGCCGGGCCGACCTGATCGTCACCAGCGGCGGCGTCAGCGTCGGCGCCTACGACGTGGTCAAGGAGGTCTTCGCGGAGTACGGCGGGGTGGACTTCCGGCGGCTGCGGATGCAGCCCGGCAAGCCGCAGGGCTTCGGCCGGATCGGCCCCGGCCACGGGGTGCCGCTGCTGGCCCTGCCCGGCAACCCGGTCAGCGCCTACATCTCCTTCGAACTGTTCGTCCGCCCGGCGATCCGCGCGATGCTCGGCGCCGAGGACATCCACCGCCCCGTGGTCCGGGCGCACTGCCCGGTGGCGCTGCGCTCGCCCGCCGGCCGCCGGCAGTTCCTGCGCGGCCGGTACACGGCCGCGGACGGCCTGGTGGAACCGGTCGGCGGCGCGGACTCGCACCTGGTCGGCGCGCTGGCCCGGGCGGACTGCCTGATCACCGTTCCCGAGGACGTCACCGAGCTGCCCGCGGGCAGCGAGGTCGACGTGGTGCTGCTCGGCGGCTGAGCACGGCCGAACTCCCTGCTGCGGCGGGGCCGTCCCACCGATGCGGCCCCTCCCGCGCCGGGACCGGGACGGGGGGTACGGTAGCGCGGTATTCGACCTGCGCGCCCCCTGGAGCCACCCGTGACCGCCTCACCCCCCGGCGACCGCCTCACCCATGTCGACGAGCAGGGCGCGGCCCGGATGGTCGATGTCTCCGCGAAGGACGTGACCGCCCGGACCGCCGTCGCGGCCGGCCGGGTCCGGGTGTCCCCGCGGGTGGTCGAGCTGCTGCGCGGCGAGGGAGTGCCCAAGGGCGACGCGCTGGCGGTGGCCAGGATCGCCGGGATCATGGGCGCCAAGCGGACGCCCGAGCTGATCCCGCTCTGCCACCCGATCGCGCTCTCCGGCGTGAAGGTCGAGCTGACCGTCGCCGACGACGCGGTGGAGATCACCGCGACCGTCCGGACCACCGACCGGACCGGGGTCGAGATGGAGGCGCTGACCGCCGTCGCGGTGGCCGGGCTCACCGTGATCGACATGGTCAAGGCCGTCGACAAGGGCGCCGCGGTGGAGTCCGTCCGGGTGCTGAGCAAGACCGGCGGCAAGAGCGGGGACTGGACCGCCCCGGAGGGGGAGGCATGAGAGCCCTCGCGGTCACCGTGTCCAACCGCGCCTCCGCCGGCGTGTACGCCGACCGGGGCGGCCCGCTGCTGGTCGAGGGCCTGCGGGCGATGGGCTTCAGCGTCGACGGCCCCCGGGTCGTCCCGGACGGCGAACCGGTCGAGGCGGTGCTGCGGGAGGCCGTGGCGGCCGGCTACGACGTGGTGCTGACCACCGGCGGCACCGGCATCTCGCCGAACGACCTCACCCCCGAGATGACCGCCCGGGTGCTCGACCGGGAGATTCCCGGCATCCCCGAGGCGATCCGGGCGTACGGACGGGACACGGTGCCCACCGCCGCGCTCTCCCGGGGGCTGGCCGGCCTCGCCGGACGTACCCTGGTCGTCAATCTGCCGGGATCGACCGGCGGCGTCCGGGACGGCCTGGCCGTGCTGGCCCCGCTGCTCGCCCACGCCGTCGACCAGCTCGGCGGCGGGGACCACCCCCGGCCCGACACGGCAGCTTCCGGGAGCGCGCACTGAACGCCGGCTGGCCGGTGGAACTCCACGAGGGGGACGTCGTGCTGCGCCCGATCAGGGCCCGCGACCAGCGCGAGTGGCAGGAGGTCAGCCGCCGCAACCGGGACTGGCTGCGCCGCTGGGAGGCCACCGTGCCGCCCGGCCCGGCCGGTCTGGCGGCGGGCCCGCGCCCGACCTTCCGGCAGATGGTCCGCTATCTGCGCGCCGAGGCCTCGGCCGGCCGGATGCTGCCCTTCGTGGTGCTGTACCGGGGCCGTTTGGTGGGCCAGTTGACCGTCGGCGGAATCACCTGGGGGTCGATGTGCTCGGCCAATGTCGGGTACTGGATCGACGAGGCGGTGGCCGGGCGGGGCATCATGCCGACCGCCGTCGCGCTCTCGGTGGACCACTGTTTCCGCACGCTCGGCCTGCACCGGATCGAGGTGTGCATCCGGCCGGAGAACGGCCCGAGCCGACGGGTGGTGGAAAAGCTCGGCTTCCGCTCGGAGGGAATGCGGCCGCGCTATCTGCACATCGACGGCGACTGGCGGGACCACCTGGTGTTCGCACTCGCCGCCGAGGAGGTCCCGGAGGGGATGCTCGAACGCTGGCGTTCCCTCAGCTCGGGCCGCCGACCACGTAATTGAATGTATGTTCGAATGAAATATCGATATGGCATCGGCGCGACGACGGACGGGCACAAATACCGGCAAAATAGTCGGAGAATCAGCTTGATCACACGACACGCCGTGCCAAATTGCTACCGGCCCCTCCTGCACGCCCGTACGGTGTGAATCGTGAGCAGTAGCGGCCTTATCTACGCCGTCATCGTAGGGGCCTGGGCCGCCTATCTGGTGCCGATGTGGCTCCGCAGGCAGGACGAGCTCAACGAGGCGCGCCCGACGGAACGCTTCAGCACCGCCATCCGCCTGCTGGCCGGGCGTTCGGCGCTGGAGCGGCGGGCGTCCCGGGCCCTGGGTGACGAACCGCGTGACGACGAGCAGAGCAATGACGGCCCCCCCGAGCGGGACGCGGCCGCCCCCGGCGACCCCGCGGATGCCCCGGACGCCCCCGCGGGCCGGACGGACGCGCCCGCGCCCGCCCGGCCGACGGAGCGCGACCGGGCCGAGCCGAGGCCCGCGCCCCAGGTCGGCGGCCCCGAGCGCCGGGCCCGGCTGCTGGCGCGCCGGCGCCGGATGGTCACCGCGCTGTTCCTGGCCTTCGCGCTGGGAGCGGTGGTCGCGGCCGTGGCCGGTCTGGCCTTCTTGTGGGTCCCCGCGGTCCCGGCCGCGCTGCTGACCCTCTACATCGGGCACCTGCGGCGCCTGGAGCGCCAGCGGTACGCGGTGAAGCTGGACCGCACCCGCGCGGCCCAGGCCGCCGAGCGGCTGCGCAAGCGCGAGCAGCTGCGGGCCGAGGCCGGCCGTGCGGCCGCCGCCCCGGTGCCGGCCCCGGCGGCCGAGCCGGAGCCGCGGACGCCCGCCCCCGGGCGCGGACGCTCGCACCTGCGGCTCGCCACCGAGGCGGACGCCGCGCGGGCGGCCTCCGCCGGGACTCCCGCGGCGAGCCCTGCCGGGCCGTCCGCCGGGGCCTCCGCCGCCTCGGCCTCGGCCGTCGCGGAGGTCACCGAGCACGAGGAGTGGGTCGACGGCATGCGGGAGCGCGGCGCGGCCGGCCCGGACTCCTGGGAGCCGGTGCCCGTCCCGCTGCCGACGTACGTGACCGCGCCGGTGGCCCCCCGGGTCAACCGGGGGCTCGACCTGTCGGCGCCGGGCACCTGGACCGCCGGCCGCCCGGTGGAGTCCCGGAACACCCCGCTCTTCGACCAGTACGCCGAGCCGTCCGCCCCGGAGCCGCGGCCCCGCGCCGCCAACGAGTAGGGCGGGCGGTCCGCGACCGTCCGCGAAGAGGCCCCCGCCATCGGGGGCCTCTTCGCGTTCCGCCCCGTCCTGCCGCAGGGGCCCCACCAGGAGGGTGGTCACGGACCACCTCGGAGAGGTGCTAAAGTTTCTTCTTGTTGGGGCTGTGGCGCAGTCCGGTAGCGCACCTCGTTCGCATCGAGGGGGTCAGGGGTTCGAATCCCCTCAGCTCCACCCAACGGAAGTCCCGCCCGATCGAAAGATCGGGCGGGACTTCTGCGTTGTGGGGGTGCACCGGTCGACGGGGGGTCAGCCGGGGTGCCGGGGCGGGGTTCCGGCGGGGTGTGAGACGGATCACGCATGAGCGGGCCGGGAACGGACGAGGGCCGGACCGGAGAGGTCTCCGGTCCGGCCCTCGGGGTCCGGACGGGTCAGGACTGGCCGGAGCCCGCGTACGGGCCCGGCTGCGGGGCGCCGGACTGCGGCGGCACCGAGCCGTAGCGGGCCGGCCGGCGACCGCGCGGGTGGCGGGTCAGGGTGTAGCCGGCGACGCCCGCCAGGGCGGCCAGCGCGCCGCCGGCCAGGGTCCAGAACCAGCGGCTGTTCCAGCCGGAGAACCAGCCGGTGTACCAGTGCTCCTCGGGCTCCTCCGGGGCCGCCGCCTTGGCGGTCGCGGCGCCGCCGCCGACCGGCGGGACCAGCGGGGCCTTGAGCTCGCCGCCCTCCGGCTGGGCGTTGTCCTCGTCGCCCTTGGCGGTCACCCGCAGCTGCACCGCGGCGGCCAGGCCGAGGTCGGGCTGCGGGGCGTCGGCGACCGAGAGCCGGACGTAGTAGGTGCCGGGCAGCGGGTCGCCGGACCACGGCTCGGCCCAGGAACGGACCTCGCGCAGGGTGCAGCTGAGCGCCAGCGAGCCGGCGGCCTGCTCGGCGGTCGCGTTCTGGGTGCCGTCGGTGCAGGACTGGCGGCGGCGCAGCCCGTCGAACACCTCGACGTTCCAGGTCTGCGGCCCGTGCCGGTCGGCGGACGGGGCCAGGGAGACCGTGAGGTCCACCTTGGCGGTCCGGCCCTCGGCGGCGCCGAAGGCCCAGTAGAGGTAGTCGCCGGTGGAGACGTCCACCTTGGCGTCCTGGCCGGGCGCCAGGTTGACGGCGGTCAGGAAGGAGGTGCCGGCCTTGTTGGCCGGGGCCGGGGTGCCGCTCGCGCTCGGCGAGGGCGAGGCGGCCGTGGCGGCCGGGGCCGCGAGCAGGAGCGCCGGGAACACGGCCAGGGCGGCCGCGGCGGTGCGGAGGAAGGTCGTACGCATGGTCAGTTCTCCTGCCAGACAGCGATCCGCCAGCGCGCGATCCAGCCGAACAGCAGGCCGGTCAGCAGGCCGGCCAGGGTGAGCACCAGCAGCAGGATCCAGCCTCGGCCCAGACCCATCGCCGGGCCGTCCGGGGCGGGGGAGGCGGCGGTCAGGTCGACCGTCAGCTCCAGCGGCAGGCCGGGGTCGGCCGCAGCGCCGGCCTGCGGGGCCAGCGAGTTGGAGACGACCAGGCAGACATTGGTCTCCGGCTTGCCGCTCGGCGAGGCGGACGCGGTGGCGGTGGCGTAGCCCTTGGAGGCGGCGGCCGACCAGCGCAGGCCGGTGGAGACCACGTCGGTGCGGCTGCTGCCGGCGTCGGTGCCGCGGACCAGTTCCTGGCCGGTGGTGCTGGTGGCCTGGAGCAGGACGCCGTAGTCGCGGGCCACCGGGCGGTCCAGGGCGACGCTGACCGAGGCGCGCAGCTCCTGGCCGGCCTTGACCGGGACGCGGTAGACGCGGTGCTCGGAGAACTTCTCGCGGTCGCTGTAGACGCCCGGGGTGAGGACCGGGGCGGACTCGCACTTGTCGGTGCCGGCGGTCTTGACCGGGGCGACCGTGTAGGTGTCGTTGGAGCGGTCGACCAGCTGCTTCACCTTCTCGGTGAGCTGCTCCTGGGTGCGCACGTCGGTGTAGGTGCCGCCGGTGGCGTTGGCGATGCAGAGCAGCTGCTGGCGGGTCTTGTCGTCGTGGGCCAGGCCCAGGGTGTCGACCACCAGGTGGATGCCCTGGGAGGCGAGTTCGCGGGCGACGTCGCAGGGGTCGGGCGGGGCGCAGGAGTCCTCGCCGTCGGTGATCAGCACCACCCGGCGGGTGGTCTCGCCCTTGCCGAGGTCCTGGGCGGCGCCGCGCAGCGCCAGGCCGATCGGGGTCCAGCCGGTCGGGCGCAGGGTCGCGACGGCGGTCTTGGCCTCGGTCTTGTTGGTCTTCCCGACCGGGAAGAGCTGCTTGGTGTCCAGGCAGCCCTGGGCCTTGTCGTCGCCGGGGTAGTTGGCGCCCAGAGTGCGGATGCCGAACTCGGTCTCCGCCGGCAGGGCGTCGATGACGTCGTTCAGCGACTGCTGGGCCACCGCGATGCGGCTCTTGCCCTGGATGTCGGTGGCTCGCATGGAGCCGCTGACATCCAGTACGAGGTCGACCCGCGGTGCTTCCTTGCCGGCTGCGCCGGCTGATGGTTCGTCGGCATGGGCGGGCAGGCCGCTGAGCAGCGCCCCGCCCGTTATCGCCAGGGCGGCCAGCAGGCTGCCGAGCCTGGCCTTCGGTCGTCGTCCGGTAGTCACCCGCCGATCCTAGGGACCATCAGTTGGCCGTGGCCAACGCGCGATGCGGCGGGACACACCGGGTGAACCGGGCGGAATACCCGCACAGTGCTCGTTAGGGTGGCGAAGGGGATGGGGGTGCCGCCCGTCCTCCCCGGTGGTCACCCGGCGGCGCCCGCAGTCCCGACTCCCAGGACGGTCCGTGGCGACACCCTCCGCCGTGACGAGAACCGCCGGCCGGCCCCGCCGCACCGTGCCGACCCGGCGCAACACCGAACTCGCGCTGGTCCTGGCCGCCGTGCTGACCGCCGTGCTCGGCTATGCCGAGGTGGGTCTCAGCCTCGACGGCACGGTGCCGGCCGACGCCGGCGAGTACGGGAGCGCGCTGGGGGTGCTCGCGCTGCTGGCGCACGGCGCGGTCCGCTGGCGGGCGCCGTACGCGGATCCGCTGCCGCTGCCGATCGCGGTGCTGCTGAACGGTGTCGGACTGGTCGTCATCTACCGGCTGGACCGGGCCACCCCGGGCAGCGCGGCCCCCACCCAGCTGCTCTGGTCCACCCTCGGGGTGGGGCTGTTCGTCCTGGTGCTGCTCCTGCTGCGGGACCACAAGCGGCTCCAGCGGTACGCGTACATCGGGGCGCTGGTGGCGCTGGTCCTGCTGGTGCTGCCGATCTTCTTCCCGCCGGTGTACGGATCGCGGATCTGGATCACCTTCGGGCCGTTCTCCTTCCAGCCGGGCGAGTTCGCCAAGGTCCTGCTGGCGGTCTTCTTCGCCGCCTACCTGGCGGTGCACCGGGACGCGCTGGCGCTCACCGGGCGGCGGGTGTGGCGGCTGCGGCTGCCGCCCGGGCGGGTGCTCGCGCCGGTGCTGGCGATCTGGGCGGCCTTCGTCGGGGTGCTGGTGCTGGAGACCGACCTCGGCACCTCGCTGCTGTTCTTCGGCCTCTTCGTGGTGATGCTCTACGTGGCCACCGCGCGGACCGGCTGGATCGCCATCGGGCTGTTCCTGGCGGGGGTCGCGGCGGTCGGGGTCGGCTGGCTCTCGCCGCACGTGCACAGCCGGGTCGGGGACTGGCTGGACCCGCTCGGCTCGATCGCCGCCGGGCACGGGGCCAACCAGATCGCCCAGTCCCTGTTCGCCTTCGCGTGGGGCGGCGAGCTGGGCGCCGGGCTGGGCGGCGGGCACTCGGCGCTGATCGGCTTCGCCGCGAAGTCCGACTTCATCCTGGCCACCATCGGGGAGGAGCTGGGGCTGACCGGGCTGGTCGCGGTGTTCCTGCTGTACGCGCTGCTGGTGTCGCGCGGCTTCCGCACCGGGATCGCGCTGCGCGACCCGTTCGGGCGGCTGCTGGCGATCGGGCTGGCGGCGTTGGTCGGGCTGCAGGTCTTCGTGGTGGCGGGCGGGGTGCTGGCGCTGATCCCGCTGACCGGGACGACCCTGCCCTTCGTCGCCCAGGGCGGTTCCTCGGTGGTCACCAACTGGGTGATCGTCGCGCTGCTGGTGCGGATGAGCGACATCGCCCGGCGGCCCGCCCCGGGGGAGGGCCGGTGAGCGGGCGGGAGCGCGGGAGCGGGCGTCGCGGGGCCGCCGACGGGGGCGGGCCGGGCGGCGGGCCGCAGGGGCTGCCGGGGATCTCGGTGACCGGGCGCCGGGCCGGCACCTTCTGTCTGCTGCTGATCGTGGCGCTGTGCGTCCAGGCCACCCGGGTGCAGGTGTTCCGGGCCGACGAGCTGAACCACAACAGCGCCAACCAGCGGCTCGTCCTGGAGCGGTACTCCCAGCCGCGCGGCAGCATCCGGGTGGGCGCCGACAGCGTCACCGGCTCCGAGCCCACCGGCGGGCGGTACGACTACAAGCGCACCTACACCGACGGGCCGCTGTACGCGGCGGTCACCGGCTACTCCTCGCAGACCTACGGCAACAGCCAGCTGGAGGGGACCGAGGACGCGCTGCTCTCCGGCACCGACAGCCGGCTGGCGAGCTGGGCGGTGTGGGACGCGGTGGCCCGGCGGCAGAACCCCGGCGGGGACGTCCGCACCACCATCGACCGGGCCGCCCAGGAGGCCGCGGTGCGCGGACTCGGCCGGCAGAAGGGCGCGGTCGCGGCGGTCGAGCCGGCCACCGGGCGGATCCTGGCGCTGGCCTCCACCCCCTCCTACGACCCGGGGAGCTTCGCCGGCACCTCCGCCGACGACCGGGAGGCCTGGAGCCGGCTCCAGAGCGACCCCGACCGGCCGATGCTCAACCGGGCGCTGCGGCAGACCTACCCGCCCGGCTCGACCTTCAAGGTGGTCACCGCGGCGGCGGCACTGGAGAGCGGGGTGGTCACCGACGTCGACGCGCCGACCGACACCCCCCACCCGTACCTCCTGCCGGGCACCTCCGTGCCGCTGGTCAACGACTCGGCGGCCTGCGACGAGCCGAACCAGTCGCTGGCCACCGCGATGGTGCTCAGCTGCAACAGTGTGCTCGGCCACCTCGGGGCCGAGGTCGGCCTGCGGCGGATGGCGGCGGCGGCCGAGGGCTTCGGCTTCAACGATGCCCGGCTGGACACCCCGGTGCGGGCGGCCAGGTCCAACTTCGACACCCGGATGGACGAGGCGCAGCTGGCGCTCTCCTCGATCGGCCAGTTCGACACCGCCGCCACCCCGCTGGTGATGGCGATGGTCGCGGCGGGCATCGCCAACAACGGCACCGTGATGCGTCCACAGCTTGTGGACAACCTGACCGCCGCCGACGGCACGGTGGTGCGGTCGGTGCGGCCGTCCGTGTACCGGCAGGCGGTCGGCCCCGGCACCGCCGGGCAGGTGCGGCGGCTGATGGTCGACGCGGTGGAGAACGGCACCGGTCGGGCCGCCCGGATCGACGGCGCGGTGGTCGGCGGCAAGACCGGCACCGCCCAGCACGGGGTGGACAACACCGGGACGCCGTACGCCTGGTTCATCGCCTGGGCGGCGCCGGTGGGCTCGGCGGCGGTGCCGCCGGTGGCGGTCGCCGTGGTGGTCGCGGACAGCGATGCGACCGAGGTGACGGGCGGGGGGCTGGCGGCGCCGGTCGCGCGGGCCGTGATGCAGGCGGTGCTGGCCGGGTGAGCCCCTTACTGATGGCGGTGACCTGCTGCTTTATCCGCTCGCCGGGAGATCCGCCGTTTGCGAAGTGTCCGGTTTGTACATGCCGATGCGACGGTTCGTACAATGCGCGCGCCGGGACTGTTCGTTTGCGACACTGGTGCTTTCGCGCGGTACTGTCCCATCTTTGTTCGGTTGGTCCGCGATGACACCCTTCGGTGTGTTGAGTGACCGGCCGCCAGGACACCCTCCCCCGCCTAGAAGGACCCTCGTTTTGGCCAGCAACACGCTCGGCGCACGCCTCCTCAGGCGCAAGCCCGTCTCCACCCTGATCGCCGAGAGCGAAGGCCGTGAGGGCCCGCCCGCCGGGGCGCCCGAGGAGGGCGGCCGTTCCGGCATCCACCTGCGTCGCTCGATCGGGCTCTGGCAGCTGTCCGCGATCGGCATCGGCGCCACCATCGGCACCGGCATCTTCTTCGTGCTGAACAGCGCCGTGCCGTCGGCCGGCCCGGCCGTCATCCTCTCGTTCGTGATCGCGGCCGTCACCGCCGGTCTCACCGCGCTCTGCTACGCCGAGATGGCCTCCGCGATCCCGGTCAGCGGGTCCTCCTACTCCTACGCCTACGCCACCCTCGGCGAGGGCGTCGCCTTCGGTGTCGGCATCTGCCTGCTGATGGAGTACGGCGTCTCGGCCTCCGCGATCGCGGTCAGCTGGGCCGAGTACCTGAACAAGTTCTTCGACCTGGCGTTCGGCTTCAAGATCCCCGAGGTGATCGCCGGCGCGCCCGACGAGACCCACTGGTTCAACCTGCCGGCGCTGCTGCTGGTCGCCATGGTCTGCTTCCTGCTGATCCGCGGCGTCAGCGAGTCGGTCAAGGTCAACACGGCCATGGTGGCCGTCAAGATCCTGATCCTGCTGCTGTTCATCGGCGTCGCGCTGACCGGCTTCCACTCCGGCAACCTGACCCCGTTCATGCCGCTGGGCATCGGCGGCGTCCAGGTCGCGGCCTCCAGCATCTTCTTCTCCTTCATCGGCCTGGACGCCGTGTCCACCGCCGGTGAGGAGGTCAAGGACCCCCGGCGCACCCTGCCGATGGCGATCATCATCTCGCTGGTGGTGGTCACCGTGCTGTACATCCTGGTTGCCCTGGCCGGCATCGGCGCCCAGCCGTGGCAGAAGTTCGACGGCCAGGAGGCCGGGCTCGCCCAGATCCTCCAGGACATCACCGGCCAGAGCTGGCCCGCCATCCTGTTCGCGATCGGCGCCATCGTCTCGATCTTCTCGATCACCCTGGTGGTCATCTACGGCCAGACCCGCATCCTGTACTCGATGGGCCGCGACGGTATGCTGCCCAAGCGCTTCGCCGAGCTCTCGCCGCGCACCGGCACCCCGGTCTGGAACACCATCGTGGTCGGCCTGGGCGTCGGCGTGCTCGCCGCCTTCGTCCCGCTGGCGCGGCTGGCCGACATCACCAGCCTGGGCACCCTGATCGCCTTCTCGGTGGTCTCGATCGGCGTGATCGTGCTGCGCCGCACCCAGCCCGACCTGCCGCGCGGCTTCCGGGTGCCGGGCTACCCGATCGTCCCGCTGGCCAGCGTCGGCTTCTGCGTCTACCTGATCACCGGGCTGCACGCGGACACCTTCATGGCGGGCGGGGCCGCCCTGGTGGTCGCGGTGGCCGTGTACTTCGGCTACAGCATCAAGCACTCCAAGCTGGAGCGGGCCGGGGAGACGGCGGACGCCGGCTCCAAGGTCGGCTGAGCGGGCGACGCGCTGTGGACGGGGCCGCACGGGGAACAGCCCTCCCCGGGCGGTCCCGTCCGTGTTCCCACCGGCTTTCCCACGGCTGTTCCCGGCAGTTCGACCGCCGGTGCTCCCGTCGGCGTCCCTGTCGGCGTCCGAGGTCGTGGCGCCGGACACTCGTGTCCTCCGCATGGCGACAGGGCACCACCCCCGGCCCTAACCTTCCACCATGGTGAGCACCCGCACGCCCGGCTTCTCCCGCCCGCGCGGCCGCTTCACCGGCCGGAGCGCGACGCCGACGGCGCCCGTTCCGGCCGTGCCCCCGACCGGGGCCGGACGACCGCCCGGCGACCGGGGCCACCGGCCGTTCCCCCGCCAGCGTGGCGAGGAGGGTCCGCCGACCCCGCCCGATCGGCTGAATCCGGCCCGGCTCGCCGGACACCGGGGCGTCCAACTGCTCGGCTGCCTGGTCGCGGCCGGCTGGGCGGCCGGATTCCCGATCGTCTCCGACCTCCCCAACCAGCGGCTGTGGGGCACCCTCGCGGCCCCCGCCTACCTGCTCGCCGGGCTGTTCTGCCTGGTCCTCCCGCGCCGGATCGCGGCCCGCGCCGCGGCTGCGGCGGCCCTGCTCGGCGCCGTCCTGGTGCCGCTGGTGGTCCTCGTGCTGCAGGGCCGCCACCAGTCCGAGGTGATGGTGGTCGAGCGCTCCGCGCGGCTGCTCTTCAGCACCGGGAGCCCCTATCTGCCGGATCCGGTGGTGGTCACCGACTACAACCCCTACCTGCCGGCGATGTCGCTGTTCGGGGTGCCGCGGGCGCTGTTCGGCGACGGCAACGCGCTCGCCCGGCTCGCCGGGGACGCCCGGATCTGGTTCGCGCTGGCCTTCGTCGCCTGTCTGCTGGCGAGCTGGCGGCTGCTGCGGCCGAGCCGGGACCGCGCCCCGCTGCTGCCGCTGACCGTGCTCACCGCCTCGCCGCTGGTCGCGCTGGCGCTCGTCGGCGGCGGGGTCGACCTGCCGCTGATCGGCCTCTGTTGTCTGGCGATGGCGCTGGCCGAGCGGGACCGGACGATCGCCGCCGGACTGGTGCTGGCCCTGGCCGGGACCCTGAAGTGGACGGTCTGGCCGGCGCTGCCGGTGGCCGTCCTGCTGCTCTGGCGGCTCTACGGCCGGCGGCCCGCCGCCCGGGCCGGGCTGACCGCGCTCGGCGCGGCGTGCGCCGTGATGGTGCCCTACGTCCTGACCCGGGCCGAGGAGCTGCGCGACCAGGTGGTGCGCTTCCCGCTCGGGCTGACCGCGATCCAGACGCCGGCCGGCAGTCCGCTGCCCGGCAAGGTGCTGGCCGGCTTCGGGCCCACCGGGCACACCGCCTCGCTGGTGCTGCTGACCGTGGGCGGGCTCGGGGTGGCGATCTGGCTGCTGGGCCGTCCGCCGGTCTCCGCGATCGCCGCCGCCGACCTGCTGGCCACCGGGCTGGCGATCGCCTTCATGCTGGCCCCGGCCGGGCGGTTCGGGTACCTGGCGCTGCCGGCGGTGCTGGTGATCTGGCCCCGGCTGGCGGCCCGGCGGTGGAGCGGTGCCAGGCCGCCGGTCCGGTCGGCCTGCCTGCTCAACCAGGCCGGGCCCGCGCTACCGGTGAGGTAGGGCGGGCCCGGTCGGGGGCTCGTGGCCGGCGTTCGCCGGTCAGCGGTTGCCGGCCGCCTTGATGATCGAGGCGACGGCGGGGCCGGCCGCGTCCACGCCGTGACCGCCGCCCTCGACCTCGGCGGCGATCGCGAGGTTGCCCCGGTAGGCGGTGAACCAGCTGTTGGTGGTGGCGATGCCGGTGGCCTCGGCCGAGCCGGTCTTGGCGCCCGCGTTGTCGGAGATCCCGGCCATCACGTCCTTGGCGGTGCCGCCGGTGGCGGTGGCGGCCATCATCTGGCGCAGCTTGCCGGCGACGTCGGGGCCGAGGTCCCGGGGGGCCTTCTGCTGCGGCAGCTCGGCGACCAGGATCGGCTGCTTGAAGGAGCCGCTCTGCACGGTGGCCGTGATCGAGGCAATGGCCAGCGGGTTCATCTGGACCTTGCCCTGGCCGATCGACTGCATGGCCTGCTCGTCCTTGTTGGTGCCGGCGTCCGGCACCACCGCGTCGAAGCTGGGCAGACCGGTCTGCCAGTTCAGGCCGATGCCGTACACGTCCTTGGCCGTGGTGGTCAGCGCGCCCGGCTTGAGGCTGGTCAGGCCCTGGTCGATGAAGGCGGTGTTGCAGGAGATCATGAAGTCCTGCTGCAGCGTGTTGTTCGGGTACGCGTCGGGGAACGAGTTCGGGATCTTCTTCGGGTTGCTGCTCAGGGTCGGGCAGGCCACCGGGGTGTCCGGGTTGACCCCGGCCTCCAGCAGGGCGGTGGAGGTGAGGATCTTCAGCGTGGAACCCGGGGCGAGCTGGCCCTGGAAGGCCCGGTTCAGACCGGTGACCGGCGCGTTGGCGAAGGCCAGGACCTGGCCGGTGCTCGGCTCGATGGCGACGATCGAGCCCTTCTTGCCGCCCAGGTCGGTCATCGCCTTCTCGGCGGCGGCCTGCAGGGTGTTGTCGATGGTCAGCTTGAACGGCTTCGGGGGCTTCGGGTCGACGATGGTGAACAGCCGGTCGGGCACGCTGTTCTGGTCGGCCGCGTTGGTGATCACCACGCCGGTGCCGTTGTCGCTCTGGTCCTTGTTCTGGTCCGCGAGCAGCTTGGCGACCTTGGCCTGCAGGGTCGGGAGCAGCGGGGTGATCGAGGCGCCGGTCAGCGGCTTGTTGTTGCGGTCCACCACATTGCCGGCGATCGGGGGCAACGGCTGCACGCCGATCGTCTCGCCCGGGGCCAGGTGCGGGTGGATCACCGAGGGCGCCCAGTGCACGGCCGGGGTGTTGTCGCTCATCTTCACGACGTTCAGGAAGCCGCTGTAGTCCCAGACCCGGTTGGTGCCCTCGAACTCGGCGCGGGCCTTGAAGCCCATCAGCACGCCGGTCGGGGCGGCCGGGGTGGTGGCCGACGGCGAGTCGGTGGCGCCGGGGGTCGGCGCGGCCGAGGCGGTGGCCGGGGGCTTGGCGGCGGCGCTCGGGGTGCCGGTGGCCGCGGCGAAGGCCGCCGGGGTGGCCGGGCCGGCCGGGGTCAGGGTGAGCCCGCTCGGCTTCACCTGGTCCCGGAACGCGGTCAGCGCGGTGGTCGCGCCCGCCGGGTCGTCGGTCAGCGAGGCCGCCTTGGCGAGGTCGCCGGCCGCCCACGCGTCCAGGAAGTCCTTGGTGCCGGCCGTCGCCTGCTCGGCGCTCGGGGGCTCGGCGACCACCGTGCGCGCCTTCTTGGCGGCCGGGGTGTCCTTGTCGTCGGAGCCGCCGACGAGGCTGTACGCCCCGTAGCCGCCCGCGGCGAGCACGGCGACGGCCACGCCGGTGATGAGGCCGGTCTTCGCGCCATTGCGCATGGTGATGTTCCCCCAAGGGTCAGGCGGTCGGGCCGCAGCCGGACGTGGCCGGATGCGCGTTCGGAGTCCAGCCTAGGCAGCCGGACTCCGTGCCCCGGCGAAACGACCGGGTCTTGTGACGGATCTGGTACGTGTCGCGCACCACTCCGGTACGCTCCGCCGCCCGGCACCGCCCCCGGCGCGCCCCCGCCGTCAGATCCAGGTGTTGAACCACATCCGCTTGCGCCAGTCCTCCATCGGGATCGTCTCGCCCGTGTACAGGGGGTGGAAGAAGAGGAAGTTCCACATGATCAGCAGGACCACCAGGCCGGCCGCCGCCCCGCCGATGACCCGGCGGTCCCGGGAGGCCCCGGCCGGTCCGACCAGCGCGCCCAGCAGCATGGTCACCGCGAGCACCAGGAAGGGTACGAAGCAGACCGCGTAGAACAGGAAGATCGTCCGCTGCTGGTAGGCGAACCAGGGCAGGTAGCCGGCGGCCAGGCCGCAGAGCACCGCACCGGCCCGCCAGTCGCGCCGGGCCGCCCACCGCCACAGGCAGTAGACCAGGGCGATCACACCGGTCCACCAGAGCAGCGGGGTGCCGATGCCGAGCACCTCGCGGGCGCACTCGCTCACCGTGCAGCCGGCCGTGCCCTGCTTCGGCGACTCGTAGAAGAACGACACCGGCCGGCCCAGCACCAGCCAGCTCCAGGGGTTCGACTGGTAGGTGTGCGGGTCGCTCAGATGGGTGTGGAAGTCGTAGACCGTCGAGTGGTAGTGCCAGAGCGCGCGCAGGCCCTCCGGGATCCACGGGAAGTCGGTGGAGCGGCCGACCGCCCAGTCCCGGCCGTAGCCGCCCTGGTTCGGCACCGTGCTGCTGGCGAACCAGCCCCACCAGGAGGCGATGTAGACGGCCACCGGGACCACCACGAGCGAGACGAAGGCCGGCACCGCGTCCCGGACCAGGGTCCACCGGTAGGGGTGGTCGGCCCCGGCCAGCCGGCGCGAGCCCGCGTCCCACAGCACCGTCAGCAGGCCGAAGGCGGCCGCCACGTACAGGCCGCTCCACTTGGTCGCGCAGGTCAGACCGACGCAGACGCCGGCCGCGATGCGGTACGGGCGCCAGCCCAGGCCGAGCCGGTGGGCGATCCCCGCGTCCGGACCGCCGTCGCCGAGGGCGGTCAGCCGGGCGGCGATCCGGGCCCGGGTGCGGTCGCGGTCCAGCAACAGGAAGCCGAAGGCGGCGACGATCCAGAACATCACCACCAGGTCCAGCAGTGCGGACCGGCTCATCACGAAGTGCAGGCCGTCCACGGCGAGCAGCAGGCCGGCCACGCAGCCCAGCAGGGTCGAGCGGAACAGCCGGCGGGCGATCCTCGCCAGCATCAGCACCGACAGGGTGCCGAGCAGCGCCACCGCGAACCGCCAGCCGAAGGGGTTCATCCCGAACAGCTGCTCACCGGCGCCGATGATCCACTTGCCGACCGGCGGGTGCACCACGTACGAGGGGTTCGACCGGTAGGGGACCGGGCCGCCGGACATGATCTGTTCGTTGGCGCCGTCCGGCCAGCTGATCTCGTAGCCGCCGTGCCAGAGCGCGTAGGCGTCCTTGGCGTAGTACGTCTCGTCGAAGACGATCGCGTTCGGCGAGCCGAGGTCGGCGAACCGCAGCACACCGGCGAACAGCGTCACCGCGAGCGGGCCGAGCCAGCCGGCCCAGCGGCAGAGCCAGGACCAGAGCGGCTCCGGCAGGGCGAGGCCGAGCCGGAGCAGCAGCGGGGACGGCGGCACCCGCTTCGGGGTGACGCCCGGGCCGTCCGGCATCGGCGGGACCAGGCGCTCGGCCGTGGTCGCGGCGGGGGGCGGGGCGTAGCCGAACCGGGCCAGGCCGCGCAGCCAGGCGGGGCGCGGCGGGGGCGGGGCGGGTATGGAGCCGTCCGGGGC
>NZ_LGDO01000074.1:0-7015 GCF_001279805.1 Streptomyces sp. XY431 | reverse complement strand
CGAGCCGGGTGAGGTGCAGGCCGTCCTGGCCGCGCACCCGGGCCTGGAACAGGTCGTGGTCACGGTCCGCGAGGACGTCCCGGGCGACAAGCGCCTGGTCGCATACGTCGTGGCGGACGGCGACAGTTCCGAACTCGTCGCGTCCGTCCGCAAGTTCGTTGCCGAGCGGTTGCCGGCCTACATGGTGCCGTCGGCGGTGGTGGTGCTGGAGGAGCTGCCGCTGACGGTGAACGGCAAGGTGGACCGCAAGGCCCTGCCCGCACCGCAGTATGCGGTGAGTGCGAAGGCTCCCCACGGCGCCGGCTCGATCAGTGCCTTCGAGCAGACCGTGTGCGAGGCGTTCGCGAAGGTGCTGGGGTTGGAGAGCGTCGGGCTCGACGACGAGTTCTTCGCCCTGGGCGGGCACTCGCTGCTGGCGGTTTCGCTGGTGGAGGAGCTGCGGTCGCGTGGTTTGTCGGTGTCGGTACGGGACCTGATCACCAACCCGACTGTGGCGGGACTGCTCGGCACGCTGTCCCTGTCGTCGGTCAAGGACGCGCTCGGCGGCATGCTGTCCATCCGGCCGAGCGGCAGCAAGCCGCCGTTCTTCTTCGTGCATCCCGGAAGCGGGTTGAGCTGGTGCTACCTGCCGCTGGCCCGGCACGTCCCGCAGGAGTATCCGCTCTACGGGCTGCAGGCCGACGGGCTCGACGGGACGAGTGAACTCGCACCGCGTGCTGTGGAGATGGCCGCGGCCTACATCGAGCAGATTCGTTCCGTGCAGCCGAGCGGCCCCTACCATCTGGTGGGCTATTCCTTCGGGGGGACGGTGGCGCACGAGATAGCGGTGCAACTCCAGGCCGCGGGTGAGCAGGTGGCCGCGCTGGTCATTCTGGACACCTTCCCGGTGGAGCAGGACGCGGATCCCGCCGCGGTCGGCGAGGCATCCCGCAACGCCGGGGAGGCGGACCGGTCCGACGACCCGGCGGGCTCGTCGACGTCCGACGAGAACGACCTGCTCGCCCGGAAGCTCCGGGATCTCCGGGCGGATGTGGGCCGTGTCCTCGGCGGGGTCTCGGACGAGGAACTGATCCGCATCATGCACGTCTTCGACAACAACACGCAGCTGCAGGTGGAGCACCGGACCGGTCGGTTCGACGGGGATGCCCTGGTGGTGGTCGCGGAGGAGGGCAAGGCGACCGATGCGCCGTGGGTGCAGCGGTGGGAGCCGTACATCTCCGGGGAGATCACCGAGGTGCGCCTTCCCTGCACGCACCACGACGTGGTGCGGCCTCACACGCTGGGCGAGGTGTGGGCCGCCGTCGAGGGGTGGCTGGGCTCGGGCCGGTCGTAGCGGGCTCCTACGGGCACAGCGGTAGGAACGCCGCGAGCGAAGGGGAGGGCCGTCATCCGCACCGCGGGTGGCGGCCCTCCCGTTTCCCCTTGCCGTCCTCACCGGCAGGCGGCCGGTCATGGCCGGCGCGAAGCGGGAGGAGCTGATCCGGTCGCGGCCGGTTCGTCGGCCGGGTCGTCGGACGGCGCGGGCTCGGGATCGGCGGGAACGCCGAAGCGCGGGTGCCGAGGCTGTGATACAGCCTCGGCACCCGCGCTGTTGGTCCGAGAGGCCCCGGGGGGGGCGTCAGCGGGAGCTGAACGCCCCGGAGAGGGCCGGGATGTAGGTCGGGATCCGACTCCAGACCTCCGGCGTGTAGAAGTGGCCGCCGGGCAGGACGTCGTGCCGGAAGTCACCGGTCGCGAGGTCCCGCCACTGCTCGCCGGCGTCGGGCTCGATGATCGTGTCCGTCTCCCCGGTCAGGATCTGCAGCGGCACACTGACCTTCGAGCCGGGAACGTAGCGGAAGGTGTCCCGGACCCGGATGTCGGCCCGCATCAGCTCGACCGCGAGTTCCTTCAGGTCCGGGTCGTTGACGACGTGCTCGGGCATCATCCCGTGCATCGTCATCCAGCCGAGCAGCTGCTCGTCGTTGTCCTGCTGGGACGGGGACTCGTTGACGGTGAGTCCGCGGCTGGCCGCGTTGGCGGCGGACACCACGAGCGCCTCGGGCGCCGGGCCGCCGAGCTGCTCGATGCGCACGGTGACGTCGAAGGCCATCCAGCCGCCCATGCTGTGACCGAGGAGCACATAGGGGCCCTCGGCCGCGGCGGAGAGCACGGCCTGGGTCGTGTCGTCGGCGAGGGCGTCCCAGGTCTGGGCGAAGTCCTCCATGAAGCGGCCTTCGCGGCCCGGGTAGCAGATGGCGGCGAGGTCGACGTCCGCCGGGAGCATGCCGCCCCACTGGTGGTACTGCCCGGTGCCGCCGCCGCAGAAGCCGAGGCAGATCAGGGTACGGGCGGCGTTCTCGGTTCGGCGGGATCGGACGACGATGAGGTCCTGGGCGGTAGCCATGGGCGGTAGTCCTTGTGATGTGATGGGTCAGGAGGTCTCAGGTGCTGCGGCGAGCTTGGCCTCGACATACCCGGCCAGTTCGCGCAACTGCGGATGCTGGTAAACCTCTTTGGTCCGCACCGCGAGGCCGAGTTCGCGCTTCAGCCGGCCGATGACGCGCAGTGCGACGAGCGAGTGGCCGCCCAGTGCGAAGAAGTTGTCGTCGGCGCTGATCCGGTCCCGGCCCAGGACCTCCGACCAGACCTCGGCGAGCAGCTTCTCGACCGTTCCCCGGGGCTCGACGAACTGCTCGGCGGGTGCCGCGTGCGGCGCGGGCAGTGCCTCCCAGTCGACCTTGCCGTTGACGGTCAGCGGAACGGCGTCGACCGCCACGAAGACCGAAGGGACCATGAACTCGGGGAGCACCGCAGCGCAGTGGTCGCGCAACTCCGCGCCGGTCGGCGGCTCGTCGGCGACGTAGTAGGCCACCAACTGGTCACCGAGCGCGGGGTCCCGGTAGCCGGTCAGCACGACGGTGGTCACCCGGGGGTGCGAGGAGACCGCGGCCTCGACCTCGCCGAGTTCGATCCGGTAGCCGCGGATCTTGACCTGGCGGTCGACCCGGCCGATGAAGTCCAGCGAACCGTCGGCTCGCAGGCGGACCAGGTCTCCGGTGCGGTACATCCTCTCTCCTTGCCCGCCGCCGGGCGGGAAAGGTCCGTCGCCGTTCGCCGCGAACGGGTCGGCGACGAAGCGCTCGGCGGTCAGGGCCGGCCGGTCGAGGTAGCCCAGGGCCAGGCCCTCGCCTGCCAGGTACAGCTCGCCCGTCCCACCGGGAGCGGTCACCTGCCGGAGGTCGTCGCCGACCACGTACGCCCGGGTGCCCGGCAGCGGGTGGCCGATGTGCGCTTCCCCACCGGTGATCCAGGCGCTGGTGGCGTCCACGGTGCACTCGGTCGGACCGTAGAGGTTCACCGCTTCGAGCAGCCCGTTCGCGGTCGCCTCGGATATCTCCTGCCAGGTCCGCTCCGGTACCGGCTCCCCGCCCATGAACAGGCGCGGCAGCGGGCCGTCGGCACCGCTGTCCAGCAGGCAGGTCCGCACCAGCTCCCAGAGGGAGGGGGTGAGGTCGAGGTCCTGGATGCCGTACGTGTCGAGCAGGGTCCGGAGCTGGACGGGATCGGTGCGCTGGTCCTCGTCGAGGATGGCGATGGTGTCGCCGCGGCAGATCCGCGCCCACTGCTTCACCGAGGAATCGAAGGAGACACTGGCGTTCCAGCCGACGACCCGCGGCTCTTCGGCGTAGACGCCGGCCCGCTCCAGGGCCGTGACCAGGTCCGCGACGGATCCCCGTCCGACCTGGACACCCTTGGGCCGACCGGTTGAGCCCGAGGTGTAGATCACGTACGCCGGGTCGAGCGAATTGGCGGCCACCGGCTTCGATTCGGCGGCCTCGGGGTCGCCGGCCACGGAGTCCGGGTCGACGATGTCGAGACCGGATGCTCGCAGGACGTGGCTCGGCGCCCCCACCAGCACCCGGATGCCGGCGTCCTTGGCCATGAACTCCAGGCGCTCGACCGGGTAGCGGGGGTCCAGCGGGAGGTAGGCCGCACCTGCCCGCCACACCGCGAGCAGCGATACGACCAGCTGGGTGCTGCGCGGCAGGCTGACCCCCACCAGGTCGCCGACGCCGATGCCCCGGGCGGCCAGGGCACCGGCGAGCTGTGCGGTTCGCCGGTCGAGCTCGGCGAAGGTGAGCTCACCGTCCGTGCCCCGTACGGCGATCCGGTCCGGGGCGCGCTGTGCGCTGGCGCGGAAGCGTGTTACCAGGTCAACCGGCTTCTGGGCGAGGTCAGTCACGAGAACGAGCTCCTTGTGCACAGGAATGGGGCATGGCGCGGCCGTCGGACCGACCTGGTCCGACGGCGCCGGTCGGGTTCAGGCGAACAGGTTCAGGCGAACGCGGGCGCGGGCTCCACGGTCGGCCGGCACTCGGAGAGCTCGACCGGGTCGCCCATGGCCACCACGATCTTCCGGTCGCCGCGGAACGGATCCCGGCCGTGTGCGGTCAGGATGTTGTCGACCAGCATCACGTCGCCCGGCTGCCAGGTCTCGCGCACCGTGGCCGCGTCGTAGGCCGCCTGGATGGCCCGGAGGTCCTCGTTGCTCAGCGCGGCCCCGTCACCGAACTCGGTGTTGAACGGAAGACCGTCGCGTCCGAACTCGTCGACCAGCGCCTCCCGCAGGTCCTCGTCCAGCGCCCACTCGTTCCAGAAGAGCAGGTGGTTGAACCACACCTCCTCGCCACTCGACGGGTGGGTGATGATGCCGGGACGGATCTGGCTCGTCCTCAGGGTGCCGTCTTCGTACCACTGGTGGCCGATGAGGTTGTCCGTGCAGTAGCGCGCGACCTCGTCCACGTCATCGGTGGCGAACGCGGTCTGCCAGTCGGTGGAAATGTGCTCGGAGTAGCTGCGCGAGAGCCGCCACCCGGCGGTCCGGATCTTCTCGACCACCTGATCGGGGAGCGCGTCGAGGACCTTCCGGCAGTCCGCGACGGGTGTCGCCCCGCCCTGCGACGGTGCGATCAGGCAGCCGAACAACAACCGGCCGGGGAAGGTCAGCGTGTAGCTGTTCTCGTTGTGCATCCGGATCGACTGCGCGGCCGGGAGGTCCGTCGAAGAGAAGACATCGTCGCCGAGCCGGCTGCGGGGAGTGGTCTTCTCCCGGTACGGCGTCCGCTCGCTGATGAGTGCGTCTCGGATCTGTGCGAAGTCCTCGATGGTCGCCATCGGCAGACCGCGCAGATAGATCGCGCCGTATTCCCGCAGAGCCGCGGTCAGTTGTGGACGAACATCCTCGAGCCACGCGCGGACCTGGGTCATCCCGGTGAGACCGGCGACCTGGGTTATGGCCGGCTTTCCCTCAACGACATTCCATTTCAGCGTATGTGACATTGAATCAGGTCCTTTCCAGTTCCTTGGACCGGTTGTCGTCCCCATGGTAGGAGGATCGGTTGCGCCACGTTAAGGCGTTCAAGGGGCTGATCGGCAGGCCGTTTCCGCCCACGAGACGGAGAGCGTTCCGCCGCCCGAGTGGCGCCCCGGTCGCCACCGGCCGAACCGGGAGCCCTGGTCCGCCGGCTGCGGACCAGGGCTCCCGCGCTCTGCCCGGTGCTCTCAGCGCGACATGGCGACCAGGACCCGGCGGCTTCCGGCGAACGCCCTGCGCCCGTGTGCGACGGCGAGGTTGTCGATGACCAGGACGTCGCCCTGCTGCCAGTCGACGTCAACGGCCAGCGCCAGTCCCTTCTCGCGGATCTCGAGCACGTACTCGTCGGGGATGGGGGAGCCATCGGCGAAGGTCACCGACTGCGGCAGCTCGTCCGCGGGGACGATGGCCGCGAGCTCGCGCATGGTCTCCTCGCCCAGCGTCGCGGGGTGCCACTGGTCCGCCTGGTTGAACCAGACGTCCTCACCGGTGACCGGGTGCCGGAGCGTCGAGGGCCGGATCTGACGCGTCCGCAGCGCATTGCCGGCGGTCCACTCCCAGCTCACGCCCGCCTCGGCCAGCAGCTTCTCGACCTCCGCCCGGTTGTCCGTCTCGAACGTCGCCTGCCAGCTCTTGCCGAAGCCCCTGCCACCGTGCAGGTACTGCCGGTAGCAGACACCGCCGCCGAAGTCCGCACGGATCCGTTCGTCGAGCGACGCCAGCCAGGAGGCGCCGTCCAGCAGCGGAGTGGCGCCTCCCGTGGTAGCCGGCTGTACGCAGAAGAAGAGCAGCCGGGAGGGCCAGGCGTGGGCGTAGGAAAGCTCGCTGTGCATGGAGATCGCGTACTCGGGTGGGTACTCCGTCGAGGTGTAGACGTTGTCGGAGACCTTGGTCCTGGGCGTGTTGCCGTGCACGTACGCGAGGCGCTCGGGCAGCAGGGCGGGCATCACGTCCGCCAGGCTCGCCTCGGTGATGTCGAAACCCCGGAAGAGCAGGGCCTGATGACGATCCAGCAGTTCACCGACGGCGATCGAGTCGAGGTACTCCATCAGTCCCCGGGCGGTCGCGCCGGCGCCGGTACTCTCGGGCGTGAACCGTTGCGGTGCCCAGCCCTGCTGAACGCTCATGGGGGGATGTCTCCTTGGTGGTCGGGATGTTCGGCGTCGTTCAACCGGCGCGCCAACGCAGTTGAACGCCGGCCGTGGTGAGCGTCAAGGATTGATCAGTCGTGCGGGCCTGCACCATAGTGAGGCGAGGCGGCCTGGTGGAACTGGGGCTCCTGGACGTCCGGGGCCGGTGCGGGTGGCCTGGCACGGCTTGTCGGTGGAGTCCCGTCCAGGAGCCTGATCGAGGCGATGAAGAAGTAGTGCCCCTCCTGTTGGGCCGGCCTGCTGAGGCAGCCCGACAGCAGAGGTCCGGCGCTGCGGCGGAGTTCTGGCCCCTGCGGCGCGAAGTGCCGTTCGAGCAGGCACCGCTCCATCTCGCTGCCCCATGCGTTCGGATGCCGCGGAGAGCATGAACGGGCTGTGCATCGTATGCCTGATGAGAGAGGGAGTTCGATGACTGACAGGGGAGTGGGTGTGCGGGTGTCGGACGAGGACATCGAGCGGTGGTTGATGGAGCGGGTGTCCTACTACCTGGAGACGCCGGTGGGGGAGA
>NZ_LGDO01000073.1:0-19454 GCF_001279805.1 Streptomyces sp. XY431 | reverse complement strand
GACAACCTGGGTGTGACCGTGGAGCCGACCCTGGTGTGGGACGTCGACACGGTGGCGGCTCTGACCGTTCACCTGGCCGGCCTGGTGGCCGAACTGCCCGCGGCCTGAGCCCTTCAGGGCCTTCGGCCGACTGCGGGCCGGCCGTCCGACCGCATCCCTGCGACGGAGGCCACGGCCCTGCGGTCGTCCGACGGAGGACGCACGGGCTCCACCCTGCCGACTGGGGGTCGGACAATTCCCGCCGCGCGCTGATGCGGCGCGAATTGTCGGACAGCCCCTGGTGTGAGACCGCCGCGCTCCCGGAAAACCCCCGTGCCGGGGGCGCGGCATCCCCCCCGCCGGTCCTCGTCCAACTGGCGCACGGCGATGGTTGAACACACCCGTGCTGATCATTCGCACCGGTTGAACGCCCGCACTATCGCCAGTGGTTGGGGCATAGTGGTCTGCGCCGCCAGGAACCGACGGAGTTCGGCGAGGCCGGAATTCAGGACGTCAGGACGTCAGGACGCCTGGACCGGATCGCGGAACCGTGGGCAGAGCTGCGGCCGAACCGCTTGATCGAGACAGGCGAGAACGACACCACTCAGCCGCGCAGCGCGGGCCGCCGTGCATGTCCGCGCGCCGCCCGGATCGACGCAGCGCCAAGCCCAAGGGGAAGCAATGGCCTTCGAGCTGACCGGCTACCGGAACCTCGGCGACGCGTTCGCCGCGAGCGTCGCCCAGAACCCCGACAAGACCGCGATCACCATCTACCGCGACTCCACCGAGGCCACGCACGAAAGCCTCAGCTACGCCGAACTCGCCCGCCGGGCCGGCCTGCGCGCCGCCGACCTGGCGCAGCACCTGGCTCCCGGCGAGCGCGTCCTCATCGCGCTGTCCACCGGCACCGAGTTCGTCGAGCTCTACCTCGCCTGCCTGCTGGCCGGTGTCATCGCCGTGCCCGCCCCGCCGGCGACCGGCTCCAGCAGCGCCGCCCAGCGCGTCGCCGCGATCGCCGCTGACTGCACCCCAGGACTGGTGTTCGCCGATGCCGGGGACCTCGACACGCTCGCCGAGCGCTTCCAGACGCAGGGCCTGGGCCGCGTCCCCGTCCGGGCCGCCGCCCCTGTGCCGGCAGGTGAGGTCCCCCTTGCGGCGCTCCGAGGCCGCCACGCCGACCACGACTCGCTCGCCGTCCTCCAGTACAGCTCCGGCTCCACCGGCACCCCGAAGGGCGTGATGCTCGCTCACGGGAACGTCCTGGCGAACCTCGGGGCCCAGTACACCGTCGTGGGTCTGAACAGTGACGACTCGTTCGGCAGCTGGATGCCGCTGCACCACGACTTCGGTCTCTTCGTCCAGCTCAGCGGCGCACTCTTCTGCGGCGCGACATCGGTCCTGATGCCGCCGACGGTGTTCGCCCGCAGGCCCGTCGAGTGGTTCCGGATGATGAGCGAACTCCGGACCACCGCGACCTCCGCCCCCAACTTCGCGTACGGCATCGCGCTGCGCCTCATCAAGGACGAACACCTCGAAGGGCTCGACCTGTCACCGCTGCGCTTCCTGATCAACGGTTCCGAGCCGATCCATGCCCCCACCATCGCCGCGTTCACCAAGCGATTCGCGCAGATCGGCCTGCGTCCCGAAGCCGTCGCGGCCGGCTACGGCATGGCCGAGGTCACCGTCTACGCCAGCGGCACCCCCATCGACCGCGAGCCGACCGTCCTGGTTGTCGACGCCCAGCGCCTCGCTGACGCGGACCGCCCCGCGCTGGTTCCCGCCCGTGACGGCCACGCCAAGGAGATCACCGGCGTCGGACGCCCCGAGGCCTTCGACGCCCTGATCGTCGACCCCGCCACCCGGCGCCCCCTGTCCGCCGGCGAGGTCGGCGAGATCTGGCTGCGCGGCGACAGCGTCGGCCACGGCTACTGGGGCAAGCCCGACCTCACCGCCAGTACCTTCGAGGCCCGCCCCGCCGGCGCTGACGACACCGAACCCGGCTGGCTGCGCACCGGCGACCTGGGTGCCCTGGTGGACGGCGAGCTGTTCATCACCGGTCGGCTCAAGGAGGTGATGATCGTCCACGGCCGCAACCTCTACCCGCACGACCTCGAACACGAGGCGCGCGCCGCCCACCCCGCGCTGGAGAAGTTCGTCGGCGCCGCCTTCGGCGTCCAGGCCCCCGACGAGCGGATCGTGCTGGTGCACGAGGTCAGCCCGACCGTATCGGCCGAGGAACTGCGCGCCGCGGCGGCGGCCGTCATCCGCCGCCTCACCGCCGCCACCGGAGCGCCGGTCCGCAACGTCCTGCTGGTGCGGCGCGGCAGTGTCCACCGCACCACCAGTGGCAAGATCCAGCGCGCCGCGATGCGCGACCGCTTCCTGGCCGGCGAGATCACTGCCCTGCACACCGAACTCGAACCCGCGGTACGGCAGTTGACCGCAGGGCCCGAAACCCTGTGACGCCCGCCCGCACCGGCACCGCACGCGGGATCGCGAACCGGTCGACGTGGATGCAGGCCTGGTAAGGGCTCACGGGCGCGGATCGAGCGCCGCGGAGGACACCGTTCTCGGCGGTCGCTCGCCGCGCGCGAGAAGCCGGCTCCGGTTCCCTGCGCAGCTCCAAGGACCGAATGCGGCCTACAGCAACCGCATGGTGCTGCGCCTGACCGGCAATCCGGACCCTCGGGCGCTCGGCGCGGCGATCGCGTACACGTTCGACCCGTCCGGGTTGTAGCGCAGCCGCCACGTCCGCACCGCGTGGTTCAGGGCGCCTCGCAGCACGGCCACCCCACCGCGTGGTGAACGGTGGTGCGCCCGAGGCCGGCGGCGAGCTGCGTGCTCACCCGGGCGTCGATGTGCTCGGGCCGCAGGTCGACGAGCACGAGCAGCATGCTGCCGACCGCGGGAACCAGGTCACGCCCGGTAGCCTGCGGCGCACTTCCCGGGTGGGTTCGTCGGGACAGCGCGCGAACACGCCAGTGAAGCAGCGATGAGCACGTACAGGGTGCTGACGTTGCCAGGCATCGTTCTTCTCGTCCTGCCCTACCGTCTGCGCGGCACGAGTCCGGTGTCGAAGGCGATGATCGCCAGGTGGACGCGGTCTCGCGCCTCGAGCTTGGCGAACAGTCGCGCGACATGGGTCTTCGCCGTCGCCACGCTGATCACCAACCGCTCGGCGATCTCAGTGTTCGACAGTCCCTGTCCGACCAGTGCCAGCACCTCGCGCTCCCGGTCGGTGATGTCCGCGATGAGCCTTGAGTCCGCGGCGGGCCGGGCGTTCGGTTCGGGGGCCGCAGGGCCGGATGTTCCGGCGAAGTCCGCGATCAGCCGTCGGGTCACGCTCGGCGCGAGCAACGCCTCGCCGGCCGCCACCACGCGGATCGCGTCCAGGATCGCGTCCAGGGCCATGCTCTTGAGCAGGAATCCGCTGGCGCCGGCGCGCAGTGCGCCGTAGACGTACTCGTCGTCGTCGAAGGTCGTCAGCACCAGCACCTTGGGCGGGTCCGGTTCGGCGGTCGCCTGCCGGGTCGCCTCGATCCCGTCCATGCCCGGCATCCGGATGTCCATCACCACGACGTCCGGCCGCAGCTCACGTACCAGGCGCACCGCCTCGTGGCCGTTGCCGACCTCGCCGACCACCTCCAGGTCGTCGGTGTTGCCGATCAGGATGGCGAGCCCGACCAGCATCAGGGGCTGGTCGTCGGCCAGCAGTACTCGCACGCTCATACCGGGAGGCTCGCCATCACCCGGAATCCGCCCTCCGGACGCCGGCCGGCGCTGAACTGGCCGGACAGCAAGGTCACTCGCTCGCGCATGCCGAGCAGGCCGAAGCCGCTCCCGCCGGCCGCGGAGTGCCTCGGACGGCCCGGCCCGCCGAGACTGTCCTCCCCGTCGTCCACCACCTCGATCGTCACCCCTTCCGGCTCGTAACCGACCGCGACCCGGCACGTCCGCGCCCCGGAATGCCGCACCACGTTCGTCACCGACTCCTGGATGATCCGGAACGCCGACAGCTCGATCTCCGGCGGCAGCTGACGCTGCTCGCCCCGCCAGGTCACATGGACCCGCACCCCGGCGCCGGCCGTGCGTTCGGCGAGCTGCGGGACGTCGGCCAGGCTGCCGGCCGGCGCCAGCGGAGCCGCCGACGGCATGGCGTCGTCCGGCTCGGCGCGGCGCAGCGCCCCGAGCATGCGCTGCAGCCCCAGCAGCGTCTCCCGGCTGGTGGTCTCGATGCCGGTCAGCGCCTGCCGCGTCTGCTCGGGCCTGGTCTCCACGACCCGCGCCGCCGCTCCCGACAGCACCGTGATGATCCCGATGCTGTGCGCGACGCTGTCGTGCAGTTCACGGGCGATCCGCAGCCGCTCGGCCATGACGGCGCGGGCCGCGGTCTGCTCGTGCAGGGCTTCGAGGTACTCACAGCGTTTGCGGTACACCCCCCCGAACACCCACGCGACCGCGAACCACAACGCGAGCCCCCCGGACCACTGGGCCGCGTCGCCGACGGACTGCCCGCTGACGTGGATGTCGTTGACGAACGCGGCCGCGACGCCCGCGACGGAGCCGACGGCGGCAGCCTTCGGCCGCCGGGCGGCGAGGTACCCGCTCAAGGCGACGAGCAGGATGAACACGATCAAGGGCCGCGCGCCGAAAAGGTCGCCGAGGGCTGATTCGCCCAGGACAACCGTGAAGACGGTCGCCGGCAGACGGCGCACCAGCAGGATCGGAAGGGCGAGCACCACGCAGAGACCAATCCGGTGGTAGGCCCCGAGGTCGGGGAACCGGAACAGGCCGTCGGCAGGGCTCGGCGTCGTCAAGGGGAGCATCAGCGCGTAGAAGCCGGCGGTGGCCAGCACCACGGCCTGTGATGTCAGCCAGGTCACGCGCTTCGATGTCGAGAGACGCTGGAGGAGCTCTTCCATACGGGGATCGTATTCCGTGGCGTCGGCTCTGCGCGTCGCCCCGGGGATGTATGCGCCGGTACACCGCCGGGCCGATGGCCCGGGGAGGGTTACATCCGCCAGCCGACGCGATGGATCATGGTCCGTTCCTAGGTTCAGGGCCATGACGAACCCGCCGATGATCGCTCTCCAAGACGCGACAAAAAAGTATGACGAGGGCCCGCCCGCGCTGGCCGGTGTGACCTTGTCCGTGGCGTCCGGTGAGTGCGTGGCGATCCTCGGCCATTCCGGCAGCGGGAAGTCCACGCTGCTGAATCTGATCGCCGGCCTGGACAGGCCCTCCAGCGGCAGTGTCACCGTCGACGGCACCCGCGTCGACCAGCTCGGTGAGGCCGGTTCGGCGAAGTACCGCCGGGCCTCGATCGGCATGGTCTTCCAGTTCTTCAACCTGCTCGACGACCTGACCGTGTTGGACAACGTCATGGTTCCGGCGCAGCTGGCCGGGATGGACAAGGGCGAAGCGAAGCGGCGGGCCATCGAGCTGCTCGGCTCGCTGGGCATCGACCGGCATGCCAAGGCCTACCCGCAGCGGCTGTCCGGCGGGCAACGGCAGCGGGTGGCGGTGGCCAGGGCCCTGATGAACAAGCCGGCGCTGCTGCTGGCCGACGAGCCCACCGGCGCGCTGGACTCGAGCTCGGCCGAGGACGTGCGCCAGCTGCTGCTGGACCTGAACAGCGAGGGCCAGACCATCCTGCTGGTGACCCACGATGTGCAGTTGGCGGCGAGCACCGCGGGCCGCACGATCGAGTTGGTGGACGGCGCGGTCAAGCGGGACGTCGTCAACAACGGCAGCGGTGCCGGCCTGGCCGCCCGCACGTTGCTGCCCCGTCCGGCGGGAGCGGTCGGATGACACTGCGCAAGCCGCCGATGCCCCGGCGCCTCTTCGAGCTCGGATCCCGTGCCGCGGCCCGCCTGCTGCCGGCGGTGAGCCGATGAGCGCCTTGGGCAAGGTCGTACGCTCCGGCGTGGGCCGGCGTCGGCTCCAGTCGCTCGTCATGGCCCTCACAACGTTCGCCGCGGTGACGTCCTCGGTGCTCTCCCTCGGCCTGCTGACTGTCGTGCAGGCCCCGTTCGAGCACGCTTTCAGCGCTCGGAACGGGGCACACCTGGCGGTCCAGTTCGACAGCTCGAAGGCCACGGCCGCAGAGGCCGCCGCCACCGCGCACGCCGCCGGCGTCACCGAGGCGTCCGGGCCGTACCCGATCGCCGCCGCCCTGGACACGACCGTCGGCACGGACTGCCCCAAGAACGATTTCGCCGGTACCGACAATCACCCGATCACCGTCACCACCCGGCCCGACCTGGGCAGCACCTCCGGGATGGACCAGCTGCTGCTGACCCGGGGGCGCTGGCCGACCGGCCCGGGCGAGATCGCCCTGCCGTGGCAGCACTATGCCGTCGACTGCTTCGGCAGTTCGGTGGTGTTCTCCTCGCTGCCGGGCAAGCCGTCGTTCAAGGTCGTCGGCTTCGCCGACTCGGTGACCAACAGCGCCACCGCCTTTGCCACCGCCGACGGTTTCGCGCGGATCACCACTGCCGGTGCCAAGGCCGACGAGCAGATGCTCTACCGGTTCGCCGAGGCCGGGACCGACGCCGACATCGCCACCGACAAGCAGGCGGTGGTCGCCGCCGCGCCGGCCGGCTCGGTCGAGGCCGGACAGTCGTACCTGACTGCGGAGCAGCAGGTGACCGGCAACGCCAAGGCCTACGTGCCGTTCCTGGTCGCCTTCGGGATCCTCGGGCTGTTCATGTCGGTGCTGATCATCTCGATCGTGGTCAGCGGGGCTGTGGCCTCGGGAATCCGGCGCATCGGGATTCTGAAGTCGTTGGGCTTCACTCCTTCGCAGGTGGCCCGCGCCTACACCGCGCAGGCCATGATCCCGGCGACGGTCGGCCTGGTGCTCGGCACGGCTTTCGGCAACCTCCTGGCTGTACCGATCCTGGACGGGGCCACCAAGCAGCTCGGCGCGGCCAGTGCCACGATTCCGTTGTGGGTCAGCGCCGTGGTGCCGCTGGGCACCCTGCTGGTCGTCGGCGTCACGGCTCTGATCCCGGCACTGCGAGCCGGCCGGATGTCGACCGTGCGGGCTCTGGTCGTCGGCCGCGCCCCCAAGGCCGGGGGCGGTCGGAGGGCGCACCGTCTGGCCTCGCGGCTGCCGCTGCCCCGGGCCGTGTCGTTCGGGCTGGCCCAGCCGTTCGCCCGGCCGGCTCGGACCGTACTGGTCGGTGCGGCGGTGCTGTTCGGCGTGGTGAGTGTCACGTTCGCGGCGGGGCTGGAGTCCGGGTTCAACAAGTACCTGGACACCAGCACCTCAGGCTTCAGCGTCGCGTCGAAGATCGTGATTCCCACAGCCGAGGTAGGCGTGCCCTGGGACCTCTACGGCCCGAACGACCCGCGCAAGTCGCACCTGGACGCCGCCGAGGTGGCCGCTGCGCTCGCCAGGACCCCGGGCACCAAGACCGCGTTCGGCTGGGGCGACAGCGGCGCGACCATGGTCGGCGCCCCGACCGGCGGCGAACCGACGCAGGTGTTCACGGTCACCGGCGACTTCTCCTGGACGCACCTGGAGCTGCTGTCCGGCCGCTGGTACTCGGCGCCCGGCGAGGCCGTGGTCGGAGACAAGTTGGCCACGGCGGTGGGGATCCACGTCGGTGACAACGTCACCGTGGTGCAGCAGAACAAGCAACTGTCGCTGAAGGTCGTCGGCATCAACTTCAACACCAACGCGGGCGACTATACGGCCATGACGGATGCGGCCACCTTCACCGCCGCCGGTCTGACCCCGCACATCGACCAGTTCAACGTCGAGCTTGCCGACAACGTCGACGGACCGGACTGGTCCGCCTCGGCCGCCGCCGCGCTGGCCCCGCTGAACGCCTCGGTCCAGCCGCACTCGGACGGGGGCAAGAACATCATTGTGATCACCATGGGCGCCCTGGTGGTCACGCTCACGCTGATGATGGTCGCGGTCGCCGCGCTCGGGGTGCTGAGCATGGTTGTGCAGGACACCCGGGAGCGGGTTCATGACCTGGGGATCTTCAAGGCCCTCGGGATGACACCCAAGCAGACCGTCGCGATGGTCCTGACCTCGGTGACACTCACCGGCCTGGTCGCCGGGCTGATCGGGGTCCCGCTCGGGGTCGCGGTGGAGAAGGCGACGCTGACCCCGATGGGGAACGCGATCGGCCGGCACCTGCCGCCGAGCGTGTCCCACGTCTACACCACCGGGCTGCTCGTCCCCCTGCTGGCGGGCGGGATCGTGATCGCCCTGCTCGGCGCACTGCTGCCGGCCGGCTGGGCGGCGAAGACCCGGACCGCCACCGCGCTGCGGACCGAGTAGGACCGGGCAGGACCGGGCAGGACCGAGCAGCGCCGCCGGTCGCCGTAGCAGAAGCGTGCATCCACCGTCCTGCAACGGCTGGTCAGGTGGGTGTGCGGGGCGGCCGTCCCGGCCCAGGAGGTGCTCGAAGCCCCGAGGGGCACCGGATGTGTCCGGTGCCCCTCGGGGTGCGGTCGTGCGGGGTGGCCGTCAGCCGGTGAAGGTCACGTCCCAGTGGTTGCCCTCGTTGGCGTAGACGTTGCCCGAGGGGGCGGTGTAGAGGGTGGCGCCGTCGCCGCGGACGCCGCTGTAGGCGAAGTTGCCGGTGATGTGGTTGGTGAGGCAGCTCACCATCGCGAAGTCCAGCTTGTAGCCGTTGGCGTGGCTGTAGGTGCCGGCGGCGTGGCCGGTCTCGGTGCCTCCGGTGATGGTCAGGCCGCAGCCGCCCACGGCGTGCTTGAGCGCGACGGCGCCGTCCGCGGAGGCGCGGCGCAGGCCGTCGAAGGAGGTGCAGCTGCTGCTGTTGCGGTTGGAGCAGTTGCCCGAGGAGGACCAGGTGATGCCCGCGGAGGAGAGCAGCGAGGCGGCCTGGGACTGGCTGAGCAGGTCGCCGCTGCCGCCGCCGGTGCTGCCGCCCCCGCCGGAGAGCAGGGCGGACCAGGTGGCGGGGCCGACGATGCCGTCGACCGGGCTCAGGCCGGCGGACTGCTGGAAGCCGCGGACCGAGGAGTCGGTGCCGGCTCCGAAGGCGCCGTCCACGGAGAGGTTGGCGCCGCGGGCGTTCAGCTGGACCTGGAGTGCCTTGACGGCGTCGCCGTTGTCGCCCTGGCGGACGGTGACGATCAGCTTCGGCCAGGTGGCGCCGCCGACGATGCCGTCCGCCGGGCTCAGGCCGTTGGCGCTCTGGAAGCTCTTGACCTTGGCCTCGGTCGCGGGGCCGAACGCGCCGTCGGCGCCGGTGGCGTAGCCGCGGGCGTTCAGCAGGTACTGGACGGTGGACACCTTGGCGCCCTGGTCGCCGTTGCGGACGACGGGCCAGCTCGCGGCGTGGGCGGCGGGGACGGACAGCACTGCTGCCAGGAGGGCGGCGAAGACCGCGGCCACTGCGGCCGGGAAGCGCTTCACGGAAGTTCCTCACTTCTGCTGAGGGATGAGGGGACGAGAGGAGAGAGGAGAGATGAGAGGAGGGGAGGGGAGGGCGGGCTACCAGGTCGGCAGGTTCTCCCAGCAGGTGGTGCCCCAGTCGTGCTCGTTGTGGACGATCACCTCGAGCAGCTGGGAGCCGGTCTGGACGCCGACCACCCCGTCCACGTCGAGGTGGTTGGCCTTCTGGAACTGGCGCAGGGCGGTCTCGGTGCGGGCGCCCCAGATGCCGTCGGTCTGGAGGCCGGAGTGCAGGGAGGCGTTCAGCGCGAGCTGCACGCACTTGACGCCGGTCCCGCGGTCGCCGTAGGCGATCTCGCCGGCCGAGGGCCGCGCGCTGGCGGTGCCCGCCAGGACGGTGACCGCGACGGCGGCGGTGGCCGTCACGAGGGCGGCGCGCTTGATGATCGGGAACATGGGCATGGCGGGGCTCCTGGGAGACGTGGGTGAGGGCGGCCGCAACGACCGTCGGCAGCCGACACTAGGAAGCCCCGAAGACGTCCCGCGAACGTTTCGCGTCCCTGGGACGCCCTCCCTCGCGGGTGCGCCGGCCGGGGACGGAGGCGGAGGCGTCGCGGCTGGTCAGGCGCACCGCGCGGCGGCTCCGTACCGTGCGCGGCGAGGGCGTCCCACGGCGCCCGTCCGAGTCCCGCGGTGTCTCAACCTGAGCGGTCCCGGTGTCTCAAACCGCAGCTCAGGGCGGTGGTATACGTCGTACCCGTCCCAAGAACAGGAAGATCGTGGATCTTCGTTCCGGGGATGTCACAGTGGATCGAGCCGTAGCACGTGACCCGGGGTGGGCCGTGCTGCGGGAGGGCGCACCGCGGGGGCGGGGGGCTCGGCCGCCGGGAGACCGGTACGGCCCGTGGGGACCGGCCGGCGGGAGTGCGGCACGGCACCCGGCTCCGTCGCGCGTCCTCGATCGCACAACGGAACGACCAGGGGGAAACGAACGATGGACCATGTTCTTGTGTCCGGCGGCGCGCCGAAGGACCCCGCCGACCGCCTCTCCGAGGAGCTTCAGTCGCTGAAGTCCTCGTCCGGCCTGACCTACGCCCGGATCAGTGAGCACACCCACTACGCGAAGTCCTCGTGGGAGCGGTGGGTGAACGGCAAGCAGTTCCCGCCGCGTGACGCCGTCGAGCGGATCGCCGTCGTCTGCCAGGCCGACGAGCGGCGCCTGCTGGAGCTGTGGACCCTGGCGGAGGCCTGCCGCACCTCGGCCGCCGCGCCGGCCGCCGCAGCGGGCGCCGCCGGGCGCTCCGGTGCGCCCGGCGAGGGGGACGCCGCCGCGCAGGACCGCCGGCAGATGGCCCTGTGGTCGCTGACCGTGCTGGCACTGGCCCTGACGGCGGGTCTGGCGCGGTCCGTCGCCCAGGGACGGGAGCTGCGGCGCGGCACCCTTTCCGGCGGCGGCCTGTAGGTACGACACCGGAAGGGCCCCACCCCGCCCGGGGTGGGGCCCTTCCCGCGTGCCGCTCAGTACCAGTTGTGGGACTGCCAGAAGCTCCACGCCGAGCACGGGTCGCCGTAGCGCGACTTGATGTAGCTCAGGCCCCAGCTGAGCTGGGTGGCCGGGTTGGTCTGCCAGTCGGCTCCGGCGGAGGCCATCTTGGTGGCGGGCAGCGCCTGCGGTATCCCGTACGCGCCGGACGAGGGGTTGGTCGCGTAGACCTTCCAGCCGCTCTCGTGGGTGTAGATCTGCTCCAGGCAGCCGAACTGCCCGCTCACGCTCCAGCCGAGGGCGGGGAACTTCCACTGCGCGGTGATCCGCACCGTCCGGGCGATCCCCAGCGCGTTCATGGTCGCGGGGCCGGCGATGCCGTCGGAGCCGAGCCCGTGCGCCCGCTGCCAGGCGGCGACGGAGGAGGTCGTCCCCGCGCCGTAGGCCCCGTCGGCGCCGGAGCCGGTCGCGCGCTGGACCTCGGCGACCTTGTTGTGGAGGGCGAGTTCGGTCCTGGGACCGTACGCGCCGTCCTCGTCGAGCCCGTTGTCGCGCTGGAAGCCGCGGACGGCGGCGGTGGTGGCCGGGCCGTACGCGCCGTCGACGCCGCCGCTCGCCAGGTAGCCGATCCCGACCAGGTTGCGCTGGATCCAGGTGGTCGAGTCGACGGCCTGCGCCTGTGCGGGCAGCAGGGCGAAGGCGACGAGTGCGAGCACGGCCACGGCGAGGCCGCGCAGGGCTGCGATGTGTTTCACGGTCATCCCTTCCGGTGCGCCTGTCGGACGATCAGGCGGTGCCGCCCACTCTCGGCCCGGGTACCGGCGTCCCACCACGGTCCACCGCGATTCGGGGACGTCCCGCGACGGCCGGGACCGACCGTTCGGGGCGGACGCGGCGTCACTCGCCCAACGACGGACGCTGCGCCGCTGCCCGTGCGACGCACAGCGGCGCCGCCCGCGGTGACCTGGTCCGCGGGCGGCGCCGGAGCCGTACGGCATCGGGCGTCAGGCGAGCATCCGGCTCCAGGTCCGGGCGTCGACCACGCCGTCGGCGGGCAGCGACGCCGCGCTCTGGAAGGACGCCACCCCGGACTGCGTCCCGGGGCCGAAGGCGCCGTCGACCGCCACCGTGACGCCGTGGGCGACCAACTGGCTCTGCACGGCGGTCACCGCGCTGCCGGAGGCCCCGCGCGCGAGCGGCGCGACCGCCTGGCTCCAGGTCTGGTTGCCCGCGACACCGTCCGCCGAGGCGTGCACCGTGTTCTGGAAGGCCGTGACGGCGCTGCGGGTGGCCGGACCGAACGAGCCGTCCACGGTCAGGGTGGCGCCCCGCTGCACCAGCAGGTACTGCAGGGTCTTCACCCGCTCGCCCGAGGCGCCGCTGGTCAGCACCGGCCACACCGGGCCGGTCGGGTCCCCGCCGATCTGGGCGGCCACGTCGCGGCGCAGCTGCGGTATCAGCGCGTACAGGCGGTCGCCGGGGCACTCGGTGGTGTTGAAGTCGCGGTGCCCGTAGATCTGGTAGGCCCGCAGCCCGTACTGGCGGCAGATGTGGGCGATGAGGGCGACCAGCGCCGCGTACTGCTCGCTGCGCGGGTCGACGGTGCTGTAGGTGCCCTCGTTCTCGATGCCGATCGCCACCGTGTTCTGCCCCGTGCAGTGGGCGGACTCCACGTGCTGGGTGCCACTGGACAGCGTGGACAGGCTGTTGTGCCGGCCCTCCGTGATGTACGCGCCGCGGCTGACGGTGAAGTGCTGGCCGGTGTCGATCCAGCCCTCGCTGTCCATCTGGTAGGTCTGCATCGACCTGGCCAGCGAGAACGCGGCGGCCTGCGAGTAGTTGGTGACGTTGGCGGTCGCGGTGTGGTGCACGATCACCTTGTCCGGCGCGCCGGGCAGGATGCCGAGCGGGCCGGACGCGGGCCGGGCGCCCCAGACGGCCGTCGAGGCGATTGCCGGGCCGGTGGCGGCGTGTGCCGCCCCGGAGGGGAGCGTGGCGGAGAACAGTGCGCCGGTGCCGAGCGCGAAGGCGCCGGCGAGCACCGAGCGGCGCCCGGGGTGGGAGGGGGTGGGGTCGGTGGTCATGTCGAGGGCTACCTGGTCCTTCGGAGGAGGAGGGGAGAGGAGGGGTGGAGGAGCGGGAGGCCCGGTGGCGCGGCGGAGCACCGCTGCCCCCGCGCCTGGTGACGGCACGAGGGCAGCGGGTGGGCCGCCCGGACCCGGCGGACGGGTCCGGCGGGTCGTCCGGGCGGCGGGTCAGCTGGTGGGGATGACCGTGGGGCAGAACTCGATCTGGACCAGGTTGCCCGAGGGCTTGAGGTAGCCGTAGTAGAGGGCGTCGCCGGTCTTCGGACCGACGATGCCGTCCGCCGAGAGGCCGCGGTGCTGCTGGAAGTCGGTCAGTGCCGCGTAGGTCGCGTTGCCGTACTGGCCGTCGACCGTGATGGAGTACCCCGCGTTGCGCAGCCCCTGCTGCACGCAGGCGACCCCGTCGCCGCGCTGGCCGGGCTTGACGTACGGGACGCCCCGGTCGGCGTGGGCGACGCCGGCGAGCGAGGTGACGGCGACGGCGACAGCGCCGAGGGTGACGGCTCCGCGCCGGAACACGTGCTTGATCATGGAAGGTTCCCCCATCTCGGAAGCGGTCACGGGCCGCTCCGGCGGAGCACTGCCCCGGGTCTGCGGTCCGTGACTCGGACATGGCCCATGCTCGGCGCCGCGCCACCCGTCCCACCAGGGCATTCCCGTCCCTGGGACGTCCTGGACCGGCCGGGGCCTCCGTCCCCGTCCCCGTTCCCGTCCCGTCCCCGTCCCGCCCTCGTCCCGTCCCCGTCCCGCCGGCGCCGCTCGGCGGGTGGGGCCTCGAACTGCTCCTCAGGGGCGGAAGGTGCGGCGGTAGGTGTCGGGCGGGACGCCGACGCTGCGGTGGAAGTGTCGCCGCAGGGTGGTGGCGGTGCCCATACCGGTGGTCGCGGCGATGGTGTCGACGGTGGCGTCGGTCGTCTCCAGGAGTTCCTGGGCGTGGCGGATGCGCTGGGTGTGGAGCCACTGCAGCGGCGTGGTGCCGGTGAGGTGCTTGAAGTGGCGGCCGAGGTGGCGTGAGCTCATGCGGGCATGGCGGGCAAGGTCCTCCACGGTGAGCGGTTGGTCCAGTCGCTCCAGCGCCCAGGGGAAGAGCTCGCCCAGGGGGTGGTTGCCCGGGGCGGGGACGGGGGTGGCGATGAACTGGGCCTGGCCGCCGTCGCGATGCGGCGGGACGACCAGGCGTCGGGCGATCCTGTTGACGACGGCCGCGCCGTGGTCGAGGCGGACCAGGTGCAGGCACAGGTCCATGGCGGCGGCCTTGCCCGCGGAGGTGAGGACGTCGCCGTTGTCGACGTAGAGGACGTCCGGATCGACGGCGGCCGCCGGGTGGCGCCGGGCCAGCTCCCGGGTGTGGGCCCAGTGTGTGGTGGCGCGCCTGCCGTCGAGCAGTCCCGCCGCGCCCAGGACGAAGGCGCCCGTGCACAGGGAGGCCACGCGGGCGCCGGCGGCGTGGGCGGCGCGCACCGCCTCGACCAGTTCGGCGGGCGGTTCGCGGTCCGTGTCGGCCCAGCCGGGGACGATCACCGTGTCCGCGTGCGCGAGGTGGTCGAGTCCGTGGTCGGGCTCCAGAAGGAAACGGCCGACGCGCACCGGAGCGCTCCCGCAGAGGGAGAAGTCGTACCAGGGGTCCACGATGTGGGTCAGATCGGATCCGAAGACCTCGACGGCCACGGACAGTTCGTAGTGGAGCATGCCGTCGGTGACGGCCAGCGCGACAGCGGGCATGTCCGAAACTGTATGCGGCATGTCGTTCCCGACGCTCGCGCGGGGTGCTGCCGCAGGGACAGGATGTGGGTGTCGGGCCGCAGCGGACCGGCATCGCAGCGGGTGTTCGAGCGGACGGGGAGCAGTCTCATGGGGTCAGGTCAGCTGGTGGCGGTGTTCGGCGCGTACGGTCGCACCGGGCGGTTCGTGGTCGCGGAGCTCGTCGCGCGCGGGTTCGTGCCGGTACTGTCCGGGCGCAACGCACGGGCCCTGGAGGAACTGGCCGACGAGTACGGGCTGGAGGCCCGGGTGGCGTCGGCCGAGGACCCGGCCTCGCTGGACCGGGCCCTGGCGGGAACGGCGGCGGTCATCAACTGCGCCGGTCCCTTCGCCTCGACCACCGGCCCCGTGATCGAGGCCGCGCTGCGCGCGAAGATCCCTTACCTGGACGTGGCCGCCGAGCTGGAGGCCAACCTCGACACCTTCGCCCACTACCGCGAGCGGGCCCGGGACGCGGGAGCGGTGATCGTGCCGGCCATGGCCTTCTTCGGCGGTCTCGGCGACCTGCTCGTGACCGCCGCGATGGGCGACTGGACCGAGGCCGACGAGGCGCACATCGCCTACGCGCTCAGCAGTTGGCACCCCACCGCCGGCACCCGGCTCTCGGGTGCGGTCTCCCGCGAGCGGCGCGGCGATTACCGCCTGCGCTACCGCGGCGGACAGTGGGAGCGCCGCACCGATGCCGCGCCCACCCTGGAGTGGGCCTTCCCGGAGCCGATGGGCCCCCGGCCGGTGATCGGGGAGTTCACGATGGCGGACGTCGTCACCGTCCCGCAGCACCTGTCCATCCCCGACGTGACCACCTACATGAACACCGAGGCGGTCCGGGACGTCGTGGCTCCCCACACGCCCGCCCCGGTCGCCGCCGACGAGAGCGGGCGCTCGGACCAGACCTTCCTCGTCGACGTCGTCGTCCGCTCGGGCAAGGCCGAACGCCGGATCACGGCCGGCGGTCAGGACATCTACGCCATCACCGCACCCCTGGTCGTCGAGGCCCTCGAGCGCGTGCTGGCCGGCTCCATCAGGACCACCGGCGTCGCCTCCGCCGGCGAGATCTTCGACGCCCCGGACTTCCTGCGCGCACTCCGCCCGCACCTCGCACTCGACCTGCACCCGCAGAAGCCGACCGCCTGACCCCGGCCGTCCAGGTCGGCCGGGACGCCGGGCCGTCCGCGGGACCGCCGTTCCCCCACCTGCCCACCGCGCCCCCACGGGCCCCTCAATCCAGCGGTGTACCGGCAATCAATACGTGGGCTGATGTGCCCGGGGGCGGCCGACCCTAGCCTCGGACGTGTTCAGCAGGCCGATCACGGGTGGGAATGTCCGGCCCGGACCGCCGCTTCGACCGGATGGAGTGTCGTGCGCGTGACCGAGTGGGAACCCGGACGCCGGAGGCGCGGGTCCGTCGACCGCGGGGCCGCGGCGCGGCCGTTCGACCGGACCGACGGCGGGGCGAAGGGACGCCGGTGGTCGGCCTGATGGACGCGACCGTGCACGGCGTCCTGGTCGCGGCGGCACTGCGCCGGGCCGCCGTCACCTGGACGAGCAGGGCCTTCCTGGGCCCCCTGGTGCGCCCGGGAGCGGTCTGTCTGGACCTCGGTGCGGGATCGGGCCTCGACACCTGGCGGCTGTCCGCGCTCGCCGGGCGGCACGGCCAGGTGCACAGTGTGGAACCGCCGCGCGTCCGGGCCCGGTGGATGCTCTCGCTGACCGCCCGGCTCGGCTGCGCCAATGTGGTCGTGCACCGCGCCGCGCGCGGCGGGCCCACGGAGCCCGGACCCGGCGGGCCGGGGCCACAGTCCGGAAGCCGGCACCTGTACGTGATCGGTGGCACCGCGGCGCCGGACATCGGGACCGGTGGCCGCCCGGCCGGCCTGACCGTGGACCGGCTCTGTCGCCAGGCGGGCCTGGAACGGGTGGATCTCATCAAGGTGGTCGTCGGCCGGGTCGAACCCGATGTCCTGCTCGGCGCCTTCGGCATCCTGCTGCGGGACCGCCCTTCGCTCCTGCTGGAGCTGGACCTGGATCGGACGAAGCGTTCCACGGGGTACCAGCCGGAACCGACAGGCCTGGTACGCAGTCTGACCACCACACTCGGCTATCGGATGTACCGGTGGAAGCGAGGGAGCTGGCAGACGGTGAGCACGGTGACGGACGACTGCCGCAGCTACCTCTTCAGTGTGCGGGCCCCGTCCGGTGCCGCCCGCTGACGGCTCCGGTCCGGAGGGGAGTGCCGGAGGTGGCCCGGAGCGTCCAACTGCCGCCGGTCCGCAGTTGAACGCGTCGTGAGGTCCGGACCGGTCCCGACCACCGCGGTCCGGCATGACGTACGGAGACGACTGCGGGCGCGGACGGGGTCTCCGTGATCGAACAGGGGCAAGGGCAAGGTGAGGTGACGTATCGACAGTCCTGCGGTGATCGGTGACCATGGACACGGTTGTTGAACGGTTGGGTCAGTGAGGCTGCAGTGACTGGTGTGATGGGCGCGACGTTCCCTCCCCCGGCATACCGGCGGGGTGGGAAATGAGGGCTCGGTGGCAGGGGGTTCGATGGCGGCTGCCATGGCATGACCCTGTCGAGTGCGTCGCGGTGTCGGTCGCGTCGCACCAACCGTTCGTAGAAGCAGTGAAGACAAGTCGGATGTCAAACGGGGGAGCGGGAAGTGGAACGGCCTGTTGTCAAAGTCCTGATACCGGTGAACGGCGTTAGGGCCGCGGACTCGTACGGTTCCGTTCGGCCCGCCGTGCCCCCGAAACGGGAGGTCATGGCCATCCCGATCGCGGTCCTGCTGCCCGGCGAGTCACCGCGCTCGGAAGGGCCGGACGCGGAACACGTCGCCAGGCTGGTGGAACTGGAGACGCCGCTCCCGCCGATCCTCGTGGAACGGCGCACCATGCGCGTGATCGACGGTATGCACCGACTGATGGCCGCTTTCCTGAAGGGCCATGAAACGATCGATGTCGAGTTCTTCGACGGTACCAGCGAAGAGGCCTTTTTGCGGGCCGTTGAAGCGAACATTGCACATGGTTTGCCCCTCTCCCAGGGGGACCGCCGGGCAGCGGCCGCACGGATCATCTCCACGCACCCGCAGATGTCGGACCGCGCCATCGCACAGGCCTCCGGCCTGGGTGCGAAGGCCGTCGCCGCCATCAGACGGCGGTCGACCGATGTGACATCGCAGGTGAACGCCCGGGTCGGCCGCGACGGCAAGATCCGCCCACTGAACAGCGTGGAGGGCCGGAAGCGGGCCGCCGAGCTGCTCGTCGAACGCCCCGAGGCCTCGCTGCGCGAGGTCGCGCGGCTGGCGGGCATCTCACCGGCCACGGTCGGCGACGTCCGCCGCCGCCTCGCGGCCGGTGAGATGCCCGCCGTGGAGCACGCCGGGCCGGACCGCGTGGTCGAGGACACCGTCGTACCGGCCGTCGTGACGGTCCCGTCCGTCCCGCGCCAGGCGGTCCGGAAGATGCGGCTGGTCGAACCGGACCCCGCCTCGGTACTGGAGAAGCTGCTGCGGGACCCTTCGCTGCGGCACAAGGAGGAGGGCCGCCACCTGCTGCGCCTGCTGCGCCAGAACGCGATCGACACCCGGGAGTGGTCGAAGCTGGCGGCGGCGGTGCCGGCCCACTGCGGGGACCTGATCGTCGGCCTGGCGCGTCAGTACGCCGACATGTGGACGGAGTTCGCGCAGGACCTCGACCTCCAGGTCCGCGGCGGGGCCACGGAGACGAGCCCGGCCGAGAGCCACTGCTGAGAAGCGTCATCGGTGCCGGACCGGCGGACCCCGCCGGTCCGGCACCGTCGTTCTCCCGGCCGCCGCCTCGGGCCGCTCCGGGTCGGTGAGCCCCTGCTTCCCGCCCCGGCCGCGCGTGTCGCTCTCCGCGCTGCCCTGCTCCTCGTGCTCGCGCGCCGTTGTGTCCCACTGCCTGCCTGCCTGCCGGGCGGGCAGGCCACTGCCGCCCGGCCCGCCGTACCGTGTGCCCTGGTCCTCGCTCGGCCGGGGCGCCGACCGCCGCCGGCTCCGCCCCGCCGGCCTCCCCGCTGCCGGCCGCGCCGCTCGGGTCCGACTACGAGTCCTGGTGGGCGAATTGGGTGTGGTAGAGGGTGGCGTAGAGGTTCTGGTTGGCGAGGAGTTGTTGGTGGGTGCCGGCTTCCTGGATGGTGCCGTCGGCGAGGACGAGGATGTGGTCGGCTTCGCGGATGGTGGAGAGGCGGTGGGCGATGACGAGGGTGGTGGTGTTTTTGAGGGTGGTTCTGAGGGTGTGCTGGATGGCGGCTTCGGTTTCGGTGTCGAGGTGGGCGGTGGCTTCGTCGAGGATGACGAGGGGTGGGGCCTTGAGGAGGAGTCGGGCGAGGGAGATGCGTTGTTTCTCGCCGCCGGAGAGGCGGTGGCCGCGGTCGCCGACGATGGTGTCGAGGCCGTGGGGGAGTTGGGTGACGGTGTTCCAGATGAGGGCCTTTTCACAGGCTCGGGTGAGGTCTTCGTCGGTGGCGTGGGGTTGGGCGTACCGGAGGTTGGCGCGGAGGGTGTCGTGGAAGAGGTGGGCGTCCTGGGTGACGATGCCGATGGTGTTGCGGAGGGACTGGAGGGTGAGGTCCCGGGTGTTGTGGCCGGCGATGTGGATGGTGCCGTGAGTGGGGTCGTAGAGGCGGGGGATGAGGTGGGTGAGGGTGGTTTTGCCGGCGCCGGAGGGGCCGACGATGGCGGTGAGTTTGCCGGCGGGGGCGTGGAAGGTGAGGTTGTGGAGGGTGGGGGTGGTGT
>NZ_LGDO01000072.1:0-19625 GCF_001279805.1 Streptomyces sp. XY431 | reverse complement strand
TCGGCACCGCGCTCGGTGTGGTCCTGGCGTTCTCGCTCGCCGAGGGCTCCTGGCAGTGGTTCTCCACCTATCTGGGGCTGACGCTGCTCGCGGTCGTCCTCGCCTTCGGCCGGGTGCCGGTCCGTGCTCCGGACCTCGCGCCGGGCCGGGTGCCGTCCCGGGCGTCGGGCCGGGTGTCGGCGTACGGCTGGAGCCTGGCGGCGTACTCGCTGGTGGTCGGCCTGTGCGTGGCGCTGGCGCTGGCGCCGGCGTTGCAGCGCTGGGACTGGCTGTTCCCGATGCCGGGCACCCGGGACAGCTGCGTGCAGGCGGGCCGGTACGAGAGCCTGCACACCCGGGCCGCGCTGGCGGACCTGGCGGACGCCGACCCGCAGGCACTCGCCTACGAGCAGGAGCAGCAGAGCCGGGTGGCGGTCGACGACTGCCTGTCGGCGACGACGACCCGGTGGCTGCCGGTGTACGCGCTGGGCACGGCGCTGGTGGTGGCCGGGGCCGTGTGGGTGTCCGGCCGGCGGCGGGCGGGCGCCGATGCGTGACCGGGCCCGGCGGAATCAGGCCCGGCGCCCGGCCCCGGTGATCAGGACGGTTCGAGCCGGCGGGTGATCCGGCCGAGGAGGTCCTGCAAGGGCTCGCCGACGTCCCGGCCGAACTCGGTGAGCCCGTAGGTGACCTGGGGCGGTGTCGTCGGCTCGACCACCCGCCACACCAGGCCGTCCTGGACCAGCGCCCGCAGGGTCTGCGCGAGCATCTTCTCGCTGATGCCCCGGATGCTGTCGCGCAGTTCGAAGAACCGCAGATCGTTGCTCTGCAGGGCGATCAGCACCCAGACGCCCCACCGGCTGGTCACATGGTCGACCGTGTCGCGCGCCGCGCAGTGGGTGTGAAACACCTCATACCGCTTGCCGGTCGCACCGCGTTCCAGCTGCACACCTTCCGTCATGTCCGGAGCTTACCCCGGGGTATGTCCTTACAAACGGTAAGCCAGCAGCTCTAGCGTCGGCAGTCCCACCGGGCGATGAACGAGGAGCTGACCATGATCGTGGTGACCGGGGCCACCGGAAACATCGGCAGGCCGCTGACGCGGGCGCTGGCGGAGGCGGGCGAGCGGGTGACGGCGGTGTCGCGGCGTCCGGCGCCGGTGCCGGACGGCGTCCGCCGGCTGACGGCCGATCTGGCCGAGCCGGCCGCCCTGGAGCCCGTGCTGACGGAGGCGAAGGCACTGTTCCTGCTGCTCTCGGGCGATCTGCACGGCCCGGTCGGCGCTCCGGCCGAGCTGGTCGGCCGGGCGGCGGCGGCCGGGGTCCGGCGGATCGTCCTGCTCTCCACCCAGGGCGTGGTGACCAGGCCGTTCGGTCCGACCCGGATCGCGATGCGCGCGCTGGAGGACGTGGTCCGTGAGTCCGTCCCGGAGTGGGCGATCGTGCGGCCGGGCGGCTTCGCCTCCAACGCGCTGTGGTGGGCCGAGTCCGTCCGGACGGGGCGGACCGTCGTGGCGCCGTTCGGCGACGTCGCGACGCCGGTCGTCGACCCGGCGGACATCGCCGAGGTCGCGGCCGCCTGCCTGCTGGAGGACCGGTACATCGGCGGGGAGTACGAGCTGACCGGCCCGGAAGTGATCAGCCCGCGCGGGCAGACGGCGGCGCTCTCCGCCGCGCTCGGGGTGCCGCTGCGGTTCCACGAGCTGTCCCGCGAGGAGGCCGCGGCCGCGATGGCCCGGAGCATGCCGGTGGAGCTCGCCGAGGACACCCTCGACATCCTCGGCGCCCCGAGCGCCGCCGAACTGGGGGTTGCCCCGGGCGTCCGGGAGGTGCTGGGCCGCGAGGCGAGGCCCTTCGCCGACTGGGCGGCGCGGCACGTCGACGCGTTCCGCTGAGCGGGGAGCGCGGGGAGCGCGGGGAGCGCGGGGCACGCGGGTAAGCGGGGCGAGCGGGCGAGCGGGTGTGCACAGGAGGTCGGACGGGCCGACTTCCTGTGCGCGCCCGGCCATCCGAAAGGCACTTGACCCGTCCGGGACGATAGGAGCGTGATCAGCAGGCAACGCGCGATCGAACTCGTCGAGTCCTACCTGGCCGTGAGGGAGTGGCCGTGGGACGGCCCGGCGCCCGAGGTGGCCGTCTACGCGGTGGAGGAGCACAGCGTCGGCTGGCTGGCCTTCTGGGACACCGCCGCCTTCGCCCGGACCGGGGACGCGCGGTCGAGCTTCGGGGGCGGCGGCAGCCATGTGCTGGTCGACCGGGAGGACGGGAGCCTGCACTTCGTCCCCAATGCCCGGGACCTGGACGAGGGCTGGGAGGACCACTACCTCCTCCAGGCCAAGGGCGTCCGCCGCCCCGACCCGCTGGCCGCCGAGGTCCGCGCCCTCCTCCGCTCCGCCGGGGCCGTCGCCGCGATGGGGCAGCTGCGCAAGCAGGCGCCGAAGCTGAGCCTGCGGCAGGCCAGGGAGTACCTCGTGGCCGTGCGCGAGGGCGCCGAACCGCCGGAGGAGCTGGCAAGCCTCACCCGCAAGGAGCCGAGGTGGCCGCTGCTGCCCGTCGAGACGCTGTCCGGGCCCGTCGAGCAGTAGCCACCCGGGCCGAATTGGCTGGCCACGGACAGGTCCGAGCTGCGACGATGCGCGGATGATCACTCTTCCCGACGAGCTCGGCCACCTCTCCTACGTCGTCTCCGGCGACGGACCGCCCGTCGTCCTCGTGCACGCCGGCGTCGCCGACCACCGGATGTGGGACGCCGTCGTGCCCGCCCTCGCCGAGCGCCACACCGTCGTCCGGTACGACCTGCGGGGCTTCGGCGAGTCCGCGCCCCCCACCGGGCCGTTCCGCGAGACCGACGACCTGCTCCGCCTCCTGGACCACCTCGGCCACGACCGGGTCCGACTCGTCGGCGCCTCCTGGGGCGGCCGGGTGGCCGTGGAGTTCACACTCGCCCACCCGGACCGCGTCCACTCCCTCGCGCTGCTCGCGGCACCGTGGCCGGGCTACGACTGGTCCGCCGACATGATCGCCTACGACGAGGCCGAGACCGCCGCGCTGGAGGCCGGCGACCTCGACGCCGCGGTCCGGGTGAACCTCGACATGTGGCTGCGCGGCCCGGCCCGCGGCTGGGACGAGGCGGCCGACGGACTGGCCGACCGGCTCCGCGACCCTATGCGGACCTCGCTGGTGAACCAGTCCGTGGTGGGCGAGCACTCCCAGGGCCCCTCGGCCCGCGAGGTGTCCGCCGTCGCCGTCCCCACCCTGGTCGGCGTCGGGCGGCTCGACGTCCCCGACTTCCAGGACATCGCCCGCCGCTACGCCACCGAGATCCCGGGTGCCACCCTGGTCGAGTTCGCCACCGCCGCCCACCTCGTCGCCCTGGACGCGCCCACCGAACTCGTCGCCGCCCTGGAGCCGTTCCTCGCCCGCTGAGCGCCCGCGCCGAGGGACGGTGCCGGGTGCCGGGCCGGCGCTGTCCGTACGGGCGGTGGCCGCCGCCGAGCACGATGGCGGCCACGTCCTGGAGGTCGACCTCACGAGGCCGAATCTCGTGTCCTCCGCCATGGCTGTCCAGCCACCACGAAGGCCCCGACCGCTCAGCGGTCGGGGCCTTCGTTCCGGTAGGACAGCCGAGGACATTCGGCTATACCAATATGCTTTTATGATATTCGCCGTTCCTCTGCCGTTCTACTGAAGTCCGCCAAGTAGATCGTGTCCTAACGGTGCGCGGGAATCCTGCGGTCCACTCTCTTTCTAGGCGACCGTCGAACAGAGCCTCAGGACCTGCCGGATCCTGGTGAAGCCTTCGAACCAGAAGCCTCTTGACGCGATTGCTCAGGGCGCGGAATGCCCGTCACGTGTTCACACGAGAGATTGGTACCAGATGACACTGAGATTCTCCAGTTCGCCTTACTGGCGAACGCTGTCCGGCTGGATCGCGGCGGTGGCATTGATTGCCGGCGCCGCCGTGGCGTTGGCGCCCGTACGGGCACAAGCTGTCGCTTCACCCATTTCCCTGGGTACAGCGAGCAGTTTCGCGGTCCTGGGCGGTCAGTCGGTCAGCAACACCGGTCCTTCCGTGATCACCGGAGACCTCGGGGTGAGCCCCGGGACAGCCGTCAGCGGATTCCCGCCCGGCACGGTGGACGGAACCATCCACTCGGCGGACGAGGTCGCCCTGCAGGCCCAGAGCGACCTGACCGTGGCCTACGACAACGCCGCCGGCCAGGCCATGGACGCCAGCCTCATCTCGCCGGGAGACCTCGGCGGCCAGACGCTCGTCCCGGGCGTCTACAACGCCTCCTCCTCCATCGGGCTCACCGGAACGCTCACTCTGGACGCGGGTGGCGACCCGAACGCCGTCTGGGTGTTCCAGGTCGGATCGACCCTGACGACCGCTTCCGCCAGCCAGGTGAACCTGATCAATGGCGCCGCACCCTGCAATGTCTTCTGGCAGATCGGAAGCTCCGCCACGCTCGGCACCAGTTCCACCTTCGTGGGCAACATCCTGGCCCTCACGTCGATCACCGTGACCACGGGGGCGACCATCGACGGTCGGGCCCTGGCCCGGAACGGGTCGGTGACGCTGGACACCAACACGATCACCCGTGAGACGTGTGCCGGCGGGACCACTGGCGGTACGACTGGTGGGACCACCGGCGGCACTACGGGTGGGACGACCGGTGGGACCACTGGCGGTACGACCGGTGGCACCACGGGTGGGACGACCGGCGGGACCACTGGTGGGACGACCGGCGGGACCACTGGCGGTACGACCGGTGGCACTACGGGCGGTACGACCGGCGGGACCACGGGCGGGACCACTGGCGGTACGACCGGTGGGACCACCGGCGGTACGACCGGCGGGGACTGCCCGCCCGAGCCGTGCCCGCCCGAGCCGTGCCCGCCGGAGCCGTGCCCGTGACGGTGACTGCGAGGCAGTCGCCCGCTCGGTGAAGGCGGCCCCGAGCGGCACACGACGAATCCCATGCAGATCGTCGCGTGCCGCTCGGGGGTGGCACCGGGCAGGCATTCAGAAGATCACAGCGGCGTGCGTGCGAGGGGAGCAACGAAGATGGAAACCACTGGGCGCGACACCTTGGCCGGTGCCGGCTGCCCACGGGATGTGGAGGTCCCGTCTTCGGCCGGGGAATCCGGCGGGCCCCCGGGCTTTGCCAGTCTGCCGCGCCCGCTGCGGGCGTCCGTGAGGACCGCTGCAGCCCTGTGTACGGCGGTCGCTCTTGTCCACGTGGTCATGGTGTTTCTGTTCGTCGCCCCTTCGAACGCAGTGTCGCAGCGCTACGGCAAGTACATCAATGCCTGGATCTACCCGCTGTTCGAGCAGAACTGGCGACTCTTCGCCCCGGATCCGCAATCGGTCACTCAGCAGATTTCCGCGAGAACCCTCCACACCTCTCCCGAGGGCAGCCGCGAGGTCAGTGACTGGTTCGACCTGACCGCCGTCGACGATTCCGCCGTCAACCACAACGTTTTCCCGAGCCACACCTCCCAGAACATGCTGCGCCGCGCCTGGGACGTCTATGCCGCATCGCACGGGAACGATGACCATTCGAAGTCGGAACGAGCCCTGATACTGCAGAAGTACCTGCGCAACATCGCAGTGAACCGTGTACCCGCCGACCGGCACAAAGCATTCGAGGACATCCAGTTGCGGGTGATCACACGGCCGATCGCCGCCGACACATCAGCCGGCCGCCGTCCCAGCACACCGACCCAGACCAGGTACCTGCCCTGGTGGAAGGTGGCATCCGATGGAAACTGAGCAGGCACCCCGCGTGGCGCCCGCACCGCACCAGCCGGCCGCACCAGCCTCGGCCGCGCACGCGCAGCCGCTGCTCGATCGCCTCGGAGCGCCGCGCACCGTCCTGACCGGGTCGCCGATCTCCCTCTACGCGGCTGCGGTGCTGCGCATCGGGTACGGGCTGCTCTACCTCGTCCTCCTGCTGAGGGAGTTCCCGCACCGCGACGAGATCTGGGGTCCCGGCTCGCCGTGGACGCCCGCACTGGCCGTCGAGCTGTTCCACCAGACGGACTGGTCCAGCATCCTGACCCTGTCCGACAGTCAGGCGTACTTCGAGGCCTGTTACGCGCTGGCTCTGGTCACCGCCGCGGTGTTCATGCTCGGCTGGCACACCCGGGCGGTGTCCGTCCTGTTCGCGATCGTGGTCGCCTCCTTCCACGCCAGGGCCGTCTTCATGACGGACGGAGGCGACAACCTCATCCTGCTGATGGCCCTGTACCTGCCCTTCACCGCGTGCGGCCGACGCTGGTCCCTCGATGCGCGCAGAGCCCGGATCCGAGCGTCCCAGGGCAGAGCCGCGCGATCGGCCGGAAGTCGCGGAGCAGGCGGCCTGGTGGGGCAGGTCGGCTACGCGCGCCGGCTCCTGACCACGGTGCTGCACAACTGCGGCATGTTTGTCATCGCGGCTCAGGTCTGCTTCCTCTACGGATCCGCAGGACTGTACAAGGTGCAGGGCGGCTCCTGGGGAAGCGGAACCGCCCTCCACTACGTCCTGAACCTCGACCTGTTCCGGCCGTGGCCCGCGCTGTCGCTCCTGGTGGACAGCCGTCCGATGCTGGTCGCCGTCGCGAGCTATGCGACCGTGCTGCTGCAAGTGGCCTTTCCGTTCGTCCTGTTCGGCAGGTACAAGTACCTCGTGCTCACCATGCTGCTCGGCATGCACGTGGGCATCGCGGTTCTCCTGGGACTCCCGGTCTTCTCCGGAGCAATGATCATCGCGGATGCCGTGTTCCTGCCGGACCGCTTCTGGACGGCCCTGGGACACGCCTGCCGGAGCATCCTGCGGCGAACAACGGAAGGCAGGGTGAGGGCGTTGTTCACGGCGGAAGCCACGCCCGTACCGCCGCAGACCGGATCGGCCGGCTGAAGAGCCGGCCCCGCAGGACAGGGAGGGCGGAGCATGTCCGACACCATGTCGCCAGTGATCGTCTACGACGGCAGCTGTGGCTTCTGTCGCGCAGCCATCCGCTTCCTCGTGCCGCGCCTGGCCCTGGCCGGCGTGGTCCAACCCTGGCAGGGAGCCGATCTGACGGCCTACGGGCTGACCGAGGACCAGGCCAGGGCCCGAATGTGGTTCGTCCAGGGCGACCGACGCCACGGCGGTGCCGCCGCCTTCGCGGCCTGGGCCCGGACCGGCAACGCCGGCGCCCGTGCCGCGGGCCGCCTGCTGTCGCTGCCCGGAATCGCCCGGATGGCGGCCGGGGTCTACTGGCTCGTCGCCAGGAACAGACATCGGATCCCTGGGCCTTGGGAGCACAGCTGCACGCTCTGAGCGTCTCCTGGAGGACCTGACAGCGAGCGGCGGCCGACCCACCTCGGCGAACGGCCGGTCGCCGCGGATGCGAAGGCCCGGGAAGCCGTGGACGAGGAGGTCACGCCGACCCGGCCCCGGCCCCGGCATGGTCCCCGGCATCGTCCCCGGCCCCGGCCTCGCCGCGCTCCTGGGCGGCCATGACCTCGTCGCCGCGCTCGAACGCCCAGGCGCCCACGGCCTCGATCGGCCCGAGGAAGCTGCGGCCCAGCTCGGTGAGCCGGTACTCGACGCGGGGCGGGGCGCCGGGCAGGGGCCGGCGGTCGACCAGGCCGTTGAACTGGAGGCGGCGCAGGGTCTCCGTCAGCACCTTGGAACTGATCCCGCCGATCTGCTCCCGCAGTTCGACCGGTCGCAGCGGGCCGTCCTGCAGCGCCCAGAGGACCACGGCGTTCCAGGTGTTGGAGAGCAGGTCGAAGGCGAGGCGGGCGCGGCAGTCGGCGAGGAAGGTACGAGTGGTCACGCACCGAATGGTGCCTGACGGGTTCTCTAGCGTCACGGGGGACAGGGAGTCGGACCGCGAGCTCCCGGTGACACGGAGGACGGCGTGATGAGGATCGGCGTGCTGGGCACGGGCAACATGGCGGACGCGCTCGCGACCCACTGGGCGCGGGCCGGGCACGAGGTGACGGTCGGCGGGCGGGACACCGCCGCCGCGGACCGCCTCGCCCGACGGATCGGGGGCGGCGCGCGGGCCGCCGGGCTGCGGGCGGCGGCCGCCGCCGGCGAGGTGGTGCTGGCCGCGCTGCCCTACGGCGCCGGGGCGGAGGTGGTGCGGGAGCTGCGCGCGGAGCTGGACGGCACGGTGCTGGTCGACTGCTCCAACCCCGTCGGCCCCGGCTTCCGGCTGCTGACGGACGGCGGGCCTTCGGCCGCGCGGCAGTTGGCCGGGGCGGCGCCGGGGGCCGAGGTGGTCAAGGCGTTCAACCTCTGCCACGAGGACGTGTGGCGGATGCGGCCGCCGGTCTTCGACGGCAGGCCGTTGGCGGTACCGCTGTGCGGGGACGACGCGGCGGCCCTCGCCCGGGTGTCCGAGCTGGTGCGGGACGCGGGCTGCCGGCCGGTGGCGGCCGGCGGTCTCGACCGGGCGGGCCTGCTGGAGGCGACCGCGGCGCTGTTCATCGGCCTGTGGGTCGGCGAGGGCGCGGACGTGCAGGCGATCGCGCCGCCGCTGTCCCACGCGAGCGGCGAACCGGCGGCGAGCGGGGCCGGAACGGCGGCTGACGGGACAGCGGCCGGCGGGACGGCGGCTACCGGGGCTGCGGGCGGACGGTGAGGATCTGTTCGGCCTGACCGACCGGGCCGTCGACATCGTGCAGCACGCTGCTGGTGAGGCCCTGGCCGGTCGGGCCGAAACTGGCCGTGGTGTCCAGACCGGTCCAGGGGCCGCGCGGCTGCCGGTGCAGATGGACGGTCAGATCGACATTGGGGAACATCCACTCGGCCGGGTCCTGCTGCACGGCGATGCCGTTCGCCGTGTCCACCAGCGCGACGAAGGACGCGAGGGCGCTGCTCGGCTCGCCCGCGACCAGGTCCACCCGCGAGGAGATCCAGGCCGCCGTACGGCCGCGGCGGGTCGGCGGCACCCGGCGGAGGTCGACCGAGGCGACATAGCCGCCGTCCCACTCCTCGTCCATCGCCCACGGCGCGAGTTCCCCGGGCGCGGGCAGCGGCTCGATCGGGCTGTCGGCGACGGCGGAGGTGTCCAGGGTGGCCAGCAGCCAGGCCCGGGCCCGGACCACGGCCCGGCCGCCGATCAGCACGGTCGCTTCCAGGAGCTCGATGGTCCGCCCGGGACGGACGGACTCCACGGTGATCTCGCACTCGTCGAGCGCGATGCGGCCGAGGATGTCGTAACCGATCCGCCCGAGCGTCAGCCCCCCGTCGCCCCCGGGCCGCTCCGCCAGCCACCGGTCGATCGCGTGCACCACCAGCCCGGCCAGCGGACTGAAGTGCTGCTCGTCGGCGCTCCACGCCCCACCCGCGTGCGCGGTCGGCTTGAACGCCCGGGCACCGGTTCGCTGGTAGTAACTCTCACGCGCGAGGTCGCTGCTGCTCACGGGATCCGCTCCTCGGCCGGGACAGGTGCATCGGTCACGAATCGTAGGCTCCCCCGGCGGCCCGGGTCGCCGTGATCTCCCGCACACGCTCGGGGGCGCGGCGGTGTCAGTGGTGCGCTGTTGACTGTGGGCCATGACCGTGCGCGACCTCCTGCCCCTGCTGCCCGATCCGGCCGAGCTCCGTGCCCGCTGCCGCGGGATCGCCCGCGGCGCCGAGGAGTGGCGGTGCGGGCCGGTGGAGTTCGGGCCCGGCGGGACGGACGGTGCCGAGGGGCTGTTCGGTCTGCTCGTCGACGGAGCCCCGGAGGCGTACGGGGATCGGGCCGGCGGTGGAAAAGCTGTCGAGGGGGAGCAGGGGCGGATCGTAGGCTGGGGCGCATGGCTCACAGCAAGACCTCCTTCGTCTGCCTGCCCTGCCGGGCCTCGTACAAGCAGGCGTACGGCAGGTGGACGGAGGAGCGGCGCTGTCCGCGCTGTGCCGGTGCGCTGATCCACGCGGGCTCCGCCTTCGCGGCGCCGCCGCGTCGGGACGCCGCGGCCTGGCGCACCCTCACGCTGCTGCTGAACGCGGGCGTCGGCTTCCACAAGAGCTGCTGCGGCGGCCCGGGTTACCGGCCCCGCACCCGGCACGAGGTGCGCGAGCGCACGCTGTACGCCCGCCGCTCCGGTGAGTCGCTGGAGCGGGCACTGCTGCACCGGGACGTCCCGTGGGAGCGGACGACCCGGTGAGCGGTGCGGGAAGTCGGGTGGGCCGACTTCCCGCGCGGGGTGGCGGGTTCAGCTCGCCAGGACGACCGGGCGGTGGGCCGCCGGGGTGAAGCCCTTGGCGATGAGGCGGACGGCCAGGGTGACCTCCCAGGCGAAGACCGGGAGGGCGGCCAGCGAGCCGATCGTCGACACCTGCGGGTAGAGGCCGAACAGCACGGCCACCGCCGAGGCGAGGATCAGCGGGCCGCCGATCAGGCCGAGCAGGGCGACGGGGCGGGGCACCAGCCGTGAGCGGTGCATCAGGAACGCCAGGGCGAGCGAGTTGGCGCCCAGGACGACGTTGGGGCCGAGCAGGAACGTCCAGTCGTGGACGGCGACCAGGGCGCGGGCGGCGGTGGCCGCCCCGGCGCCGGCGTCCTGCCGCAGGGTGACGACGGCGAGCATGCTGACGATGCCGACCGCGATCACCGCGGCCTCCAGCAGCCGCCCGCAGACGTAGCCGAGCGCCAGCGCCTCCTGCTGGCGCCGCAGCACCGGGTACAGCGCCACCCCGGTGCCGATCACCGCCAGCACCAGCACCACCTCGCACAGCGCCCCCGCCGCGACCCGGCCGTCCGCACCGGACCCGGCCACGTACGCGGCGCCGTCCAGCGCGGGCCGGTACAGCAACATCCCGGCGATCGCAGCCACTTCGGTCACGAGGAACAGTGCGCCCGTGATTACCGCCGTCTTTCTGTCCCCGGTCGCCTTCACCAGAACCAGCCCCTCTCCGTCGACCCCAGGTGTACGGCGTACACCTGGGGCTCACCGTAGGCGTACGCCGTACACTCGTCAAGCCGACGAGAGAGCCGACCAGAGAGCCGACGAAAGAGGATCCGGAGATGAGCGAGAGCGAAGGGGTGCGCCGCACCCCGCTGAACCGGGAACGCGTACTGGCCGCCGCCGTGGCCTTCGCCGACCGCGAGGCGGGCGGCACCGACGCGCTGAGCATGCGCAAACTCGCCCTGGAGCTGGGCGTGGTGCCGATGGCGCTCTACAAGCACGTCGCCAACAAGGAGGAACTGCTCGCCGGCATGGTCGACACCGTTGTCGGCGGGATCGACCCGCCCGCCGCCGGCGCCGACTGGAAGGGGGCCGTGCGCGAACGCATCCTGTCCGCCCGCCGGGCCCTGCGCCGCCACCCGTGGGCGCCGCGCGTCATCGAGTCGCTGCCCGCACCGACGCCCGCGGTACTCGGCCACCTGGACGCGGTGATCGGCCTGTTCCGGGCCGGCGGCCTCTCCGCCGACCTCGCCCATCACGCGATGCACGCCCTCGGCGGCCGGCTCCTGGGCTTCACCCAGGAACTCTTCGACGCCTCCCCGGAAGCGGCCCCCGATCCCCGTGTCGCGGCCCAACTCGCCGCCCGCTACCCGCACATCGCCGAGGTCGCCGCCTCCGCCGCGCACGCGGAGCACGCGGCGGAGGACGGCACGGCGGTCGGCGGCGGCTGCGACGACCAGTTCGAGTTCGAATTCGCCCTGGACGTCCTGCTCGACGGCATCGAGCGCCTGCACCTGGCCGATTGGACCTCGGCGGGGGCGCGTCGTGCCGTACAGTGATGCCACGGCCGTGGCGACGGCCGCGGCTGTGCGTTGTGGCCCGTGCCCATGGCGCCTGTGACGGCCGGAAGTTGAGTCATCGCGATCACCCTCGGTCCACCGTGCCCATGAGCATGTGCCGAGGCACGGGCGGCGCATGCCAGAGGAAGCACGATGCCGCGACACACCTTCGGCGATGCCATGCCGCCGCACCTTCAACTCGCTGCAGTTCGTTGCACGCTTGAGGTCGTTGACCAGCTCCAGGGCATCCTGAAGTACTCCGTGCTCGGCCATCACGATTGGGTGCGGATGTGCATGTACCGCACAGGTGATGCGATGGACACGATCGGCTATCTCGTGGGTGTGATTGGGGCGCACCTGGAGCGAGAGGGTGGAAGCTCGCGGGGCATCCGGAACCTGCTTCGCGCCGATACCGAGCGACTTCGGACGATCGGGTCGCGGTTCCCCGGAAGGGGGTTCGCGAAGTACGACCTGGAGCGGATGCCGGACCCGGTCTGTGATCAGGTGCGAACCTCCCTCGCCTATGTCGTGGTCCGCCTACCAGTGATGTTGGGGTGCGCCGTACGATCCGGAAATGTGCGATGGCCGAACAGATGCCTGGGGTTGATGGCTGATGCCATGGATGAACTTGCAGGACTCGCAAACCTGCTCGCGGCCGTTCGGGCGGATGAGCTAAGCGACGAGCTGCTGATGCGATATCAGCAGCTTTACCAGCAGAGGCCTCGTGCGGGTATGCCGTACGAGACTGACCGTGACTATTTGAAGGGATTGCTCGATCTGCCCGGCGAGGCGGACGGAGCAACCTGGAGTTATGTCGGCAGGTCCGCCGCACGTCGCATGCGAGAACCCCTGAGGGTCGACCCGTACGAGGCAATGGTCATGGCCATGTTGGTCGTGTTGGACGATGAGCTCGATGGGAGGAGATGGGAGGATCGCAGCCGCAGGCCTTGGCCCTTGGTCCGGAATGCCGCGGTGGGATGCCTCAATGGGCTGGAGCTGGCGTTGTTGGAGGACGGCGAGGATCCCCTATACTGGCTGGCCGATCATGACGGTGTATATGCCGAAAATGCAGCATTGGCGATGTCATCTCGATTGGCGAGCATCTATCCCGATGGGTCGAATGGTGGTGGGATGGAAATCCTTGATGTTCTGCACGCTACGTTCGACCGCGCCCCCGTTCGGAGCGAGCGGTGACCGCCGCTGGCGCGCGGCTCGTGTGGCTGCTGGTCGCCGTCCTCGTCTCCACCGTCGCCGCGCTGCTGGTGTTCATCCTCCGCTCCCGGCTCGGGGTGCGGGCCGGGGAGGCGGTGCTGTGGGCCGGGTCGGCGTTCGGGGGGAGCATGCTGGTGGTGCTCGGGGCGCTGGTGTTCGTGTTCGGGGGGTGAGCGGGTCGGCGGAAGCTGTTGCGGGTGATCGCGATAACGTCTTGAATGGTCCAGACCACAACGGGAGGACGCACAACCATGACCATTCCTCAGCGCACCGTCGTCCTGGGCACTTTGGGCTTCGGCACGATCGTCGACGAGGAGACCTCGTTCCGGATCCTGGACCGCTTCGTCGAGGGCGGCGGTACCGTCCTCGACACCGCGAACAACTACGCGTTCTGGCTCGACGGCGCCACCGGTGACGAGAGCGAGGCCGTCATCGGCCGCTGGCTGGCCAGCCGCAAGGTCCGCGACCAGGTCGTCATCAGCACCAAGGTCGGTGCCCGGCCCACCGTGCCGGGGGCCGGACTGGAGGCGGCCGAGGGGCTGTCGGAGAAGGCGATCCGGGCGGGTATCGAAGGCAGTCTGCGGCGGCTCGGCACGGACCGCGTCGAGGTGTACTGGACGCACATCGAGGACCGTTCGGTGCCGCTCGCCGAGACCGTGGAGGCCCTCGCCGGGCTGGTGACCGCCGGCAAGGCGGGTGCGGTCGGCGCCAGCAACCACGCCGTGTGGCGGGTGGAGCGGGCCCGTGCGCTCGCCGGGGACGGACCGCGCTACTCGCACCTGCAGTACCGCTACTCGTACCTCCAGCCGCGCTTCGACGTGCCGCTGCTGTCCTCCGCCCATGTGCACGTGACGTCCGAACTCCTGGACTACGTAAGCTCCGAGGGGGATCTGCGGCTCTGGGTCTACAGCCCGCTGCTCTCCGGCGGGCTCACCCGCGAGGACGTCGAGATCGGCGCCGCCTACGACCACCCGGGCACGCCGAGGCGTCTCGCCGCGCTGCGGGCGGTGGCGGAGGAGACCGGGACGACCGTCAACCAGGTGGCGCTCAGCTGGCTGCTCGACCACGAGGCAAGGATCCTGCCGCTGGTCGGCGTGAGCCGGGCCGCCCAGCTGGACGAGGCGCTCGGCGCCCTCGACCTGACGCTCACGGCGGAGCAGCGGAAGCGGCTGGACGAGGCCGCGCTGTAGTCGAACCCGCGAACCCGCGAACCCGGGGGCCCGGTCGAGGGCCCCCGGGAACGGCCTGCTCAGGTCGTCGGGTAGCCGATTGCGGCGATGTCCTCGGCGAGATCGGCCAGTTCGACGTCCGGGTCGATGGCCGCCACGACCGCCGCCGTGAGCGGGCGCAGGGCGAGCACGTGCGCGACCGCCGCCGGCTCGGGGGCGTGCTCGGGCTCGTAGTACTCCTCGGCCCACTCCAGGTACGCCCGCGCCGGGTCGGCGGCGGCCAGCAGGGCGAACAGCTCCACCCCGCCCGTCGGCGCGGCCGAGGGCGCCTGCCACCCGTCGTCGCCCCCGGTGCCGTGCCAGAAGCAGACGGTGGCGAGCGGCACGCCGTCCCCCCCGCCGAAGGCCGGCTCCTCCGCCTGGGCGCGGAACGGCCCGGGCACCTCGGGGAGCAGCTGCGGCGCGGCGTTCGGCGCGGTGCGGTCGAGGCCGCGCGCGTACACGCCGGCGTCGGAGAAGACCATGAACCAGTCGTCGCCCTCCCCGTTGCGCATCGACGCCGTCTCCTCGCCCTCGCCCCACTGCGGGTCGAAGGAGTAGTAGCGGTCCTCCCAGTCGGGGCCGAGGATCGCTTCGAGCATGGCGAGCCCCCGGCACCGGTCGCGCAGCGAAGCGGGGTCGGGCAGGCGGGCGAGGAGTCCTCGCAGGTCAGGGATGTCGTGGGTGTCGTGCACACCAGGATTCAAGCACGTGCCACCGACAGCGGTCCTGCCCCCGGTGCGGCAGCGAGATCCGCAGCTGCTGGCCCCGGTGGTCGGACAGCCCCCCGTCGTCGACGAAGGCGTAGTGGTCCACCGCCGCCCCGTCGTTGGTGAACGCCCAGTCGAGGCGCCACCAGTCGGCGCCCAGGACGCCGCCCCAGCTGCCGGGGTAGAGGTCGCCGCTCGCCGCGCGGGCGTCGTGCAGGCGGGCGCGGAGCGGGTCGAGGTCGCCCATCGCGGGGCTGGTGTTGAAGTCCCCGGCGACCAGCAGGGGACGGGAGTTGGCGGCGGTGTCGCGCTCCAGGGCCGCGAACTGCTCGCGGCGGGCCGCGTCGGCCCCGCGCACCACCCGGTAGAAGGCGCGGCCGAACACCGACTCCCGGGTGTCCACCTGGACCGGGATGTGCACGTTGTAGAAGGAGACGGCGCGGCCCCGGACGTCGAGGTCGGTGCGCAGCACCTTGCGCCGGGTGAAGACCTCCGACCAGGGCGCGTCCGTCGCCACCGCCGGTCCTACGGTCGGCGTGGCGAGCACCGGGAAGCGGGACAGGGTGACCAGCTCGCCGGCCGCCACCACCTGGTAGCCGGGGAACTCCCGCCGGATCCGGTCGAGTTCGTCGATCGGTGTGTGCGTCCCGTGCACCCACGCCAGGTACTCCTGGAGCAGGTAGACGTCGGCGTCCTGGGCGTGCAGGAAGCGGTAGAAGGCGTCCGGGCCGTCGGTGGTGTCCCAGTACTCGGTGTTCCAGGAGAAGACGGTGATCCCAGGGCCGGCCGGGGCGGCGGCCGAACCCGGCTTCAGGGCCGACCAGTTGAGGCCGGTCCGGGGCAGTGCGGCGACCAGCAGCAGGACCGCCGTCGGCACCAGCCACCGCCGCAGGCCCGAGCCGGCGGCCGGGAGCGTCCACGCCAGCGCGAGCAGCGTCACCGGAACGGCGAGGAACAGCAGCGGCGGCGCCAGTCCGGGTATCAGCCAGAACCACCACCGCCCGTTCGCCAGGAGGTCCAGCGCCAGGAACGCCGCCCACAGCGCGGTGGCGGCCACCAGCAGGCGCACACCCGTGGAATGCCGGGAGCGGGGGGAAACGGAATCCGGATCCATGCGGCGGAGCGTAGCAGGGCGGGCCGCGCACCCGAATTCCGGTGCCCAGCACCCGGACGCCCCCGATACGGGGACGATATCCGCCCGATACGCGGTCCGCCTGAACTGGGCCCATGACCTTTTCCGTGACGGTCGTCGTCCCGGCCCACAACGCGGCCCGAACCCTTTCGGCCTGCCTGGACTCCGTGTACGCCCAGACCCACCGGCCGCACCAGGTGATCGTGGTCGACGACGGATCCACCGACGCCACCGCCAGGATCGCCCAGGCCTACACGGCCGATGCGGTCGACGGCGGCCCTGCCGGGGGCCCTGCCGGGGGCTCCGCCAGGGGCCCTGCCGGGGGCCCGCCGTGCGAGCTGATCCGGCAGTGGCCGAATCGCGGTGTTTCCGCCGCGCGGAATGCCGGAATCGCGGCCGCGACCGGTGAGGTGATCTTCTTCCTGGATTCCGACGAGGCCCTGACACCCGATTCGGTGGCGAATGCGCTGGAAATCCTGGAAAAGGATCCGGAATGCGGCTGCGTACACGGGGTGATCGCCCCGGAACCGCTCTTCGACGACGGACCGGTGGAGCGCTACCGGGTCCTGCACGCGCACTGGTGGCGGGTACGCGGCGCCGGTGTGGTGGAGACGGCGTTCTTCGCCCAGGCGGCGGTGCGGCGCGAGGTGTTCGAGCGGATCGGCGGCTTCGACGAGAGCCTGCGCGACTCCGAGGACCTCGAACTCAGCGACCGGCTGGCCCCGCACTACCGGATCGTGCTCACGGACCGGGTGGTCGCCCACCACGACGAGGTCGAACGGCTCGGCCCGCTGCTCGCCGAGACCTACCGGCGCGCGCTGCTGCTGGTGCCCGCGCTCGCCTCGTCGCGGCGCGGCGGGCGGCGCAACCTCACCGCCAACAGCCCGGCCTCGGTCGCGACGGCCGCGTTCACGCTGGCCGCGCTGCCGCTGGCCGGCCGGTGGCCGGTGCTGCCGGCCGCCGGGCTGGCCGCCTTCTGCGCCGCCAACGCGGGACTGCTGCGGTTCGCCGCCCGGCGGCACGGGGCGGCGTTCGCGCCGTACGCGGCGGGCGTGCACTTCCTGGTCGTCGGCTCGCTGCTGACCGGCGCGGGCGTCGGCGCCCTGCGGATGCTGCTGCCGGGGCGGCGGGCGACAGTGCAGGCGGCACCGCACACGACGGGGGAGCGGAACTGATGGCGGAACGGCTGCGCGCTCTCCTCACCCCCGCCATCGTGCTGGCCGCCCTGGTCGGCGTCGGCCTGCTGCTGCGGCACGAGGGCCCGGTCGCCGCCCGTGCCCTCGCCCGCGCCGACGCGGTGCCGCTGCTGCTCGCCGCACTGGCCGCCAACGTCGGCGGCCTGGTCCTCGCGGTGCACGCCTGGCGGGTGCTGGTGCCCGCGCCGCCGGGCAGTGCCCCCGGCACGCCGGGACCGGTCCGGGGACTGCTCGCGGCCCGGATCTACTTCCTCGGCCAGCTGTCCAAGTACCTGCCCGGCCGGGTGTGGGGCGTGGTCACCCATGTCACCCACGGCCGTGCGGTGGGCGTGCCGGCCGCCGCGATGACCTCCGCCTATCTGCTGAGCCTCGCGCTCACCGTCCTCACCGGAGCCTGCGTCAGCCTGTTCGCCGCGCCCGCCGTCCTACCGGGGCAGTGGTTCTGGCTGGTCCTGCCCGTCCTCGGCCTGCTCGCCTGCGTGGTCAGGCCCGCGCTGGCGACCCGGCCGGTGGTGGCGCTCGCCCGGCTGGCCCGCCGCACCGTGGAGCCGCCGCCGGACACCGCCGTCCGCCGGGCGATCGCGCTGGCGGTCGCCTCCTGGCTGGTGTCCGGGCTGCACCTGTGGTTCCTGGCGATCGCCCTCGGCGCGCCGGCCGTGAGCTCCGCGGGGCCGGCGATCGGGGCGTTCGCGCTCGCCACGGTGGTGAGCAGCCTCGCCGTGGTGGTCCCCGACGGCTGGGGCGTGCGCGAGCTGACCATCGCCGCCGCGCTCGCGACCGCGCTGCCCGACGGCACCGCGGCGACGGCGGCCGTCGCCAGCCGCGTCGTCTGCGTGGTCGCCGAACTCGGCAGCTCCGCCGTCGTCCTGGCGCTGGCCCGGGCCCGGCTCGGCGCCCCGGTCACCCGCACCCCCGCCGACAGCACAGCCAGTTCCACCCCCACCCCCGCCCCCACCCCGATCGGAGACTCCCGTGTACACCCTTGACGACGCCGAACGGTTCGAGGTCGGCGAGGTGCACGACCTGTACCGCCGCTACGTGAACAAGAGCCAGGTCTCGCTGATGACCTCCTTCGGCTTCGGCCGCGAGCTGGTCGCGCACGCCGAGGGCGCCCACCTCACCCTCACCGACGGCCGGCGGATCCTGGACGTCACCGGCGGCGTGGGCGTGCTCAACCACGGCCACAACCACCCCCGCATCCTCGCCGTCCGGGAGCGCTTCGCCCGCGAGCGCCGGATGGAGGTCCACAAGACCTACTTCTCGCCCTACCTCGCCGCCCTGGGCCACAACCTCGCCGAGGTGCTGCCCGGCGACCTGTCGATGTCCTTCCTCCCCAACTCCGGTGCCGAGGCGGTCGAGGGCGCCGTCAAGCTCGCGTTCAAGTACCACAACGGCAAGCGCCGGACGGTGCTGCGCGCGGACCGCGCCTTCCACGGCAAGCTCCTCGGCTCCGGCGGCCTCACCGGGCAGTCGCAGTTCGCGTTCCCCACCATCCCCGGCATCGACACCTTCACCTACAACGACCTCGCCTCCGTGCGGCGCGCCGTGGCCGCCCACCCCGGCGACGTCTACGCGATCCTGATCGAGCCGTTCAGCGCCTCCACCATCGAGGCCTGCTCGGAGGAGTTCCTGCGCGGGCTGCGCGAGCTGTGCGACCGGGAGAGGATCGTGCTGATCTTCGACGAGATCTACACCGGCTGGGGCAAGACCGGCACCCTGTTCCACTTCATGCGCTACCCGGGCCTGCTGCCGGACGTGCTCACCACCTCCAAGTCCTTCGGCGGCGGCAAGTCCTCCGTCTCGGCGTTCGTCGCCCGCGAACCGATCTTCCGCAAGGCCTACGACAACCTCGGCGACGCCCTGCTGCAGTCCACCTCGACCACCTACTACGGCTTCGGCGAGGAGTGCGCCACCGCCCTGGAGGCCGTCAACATCGCGATCGAGGACGACTACCCGGCCCGGGCCCGGGCGATCGGCGCCGTCCTCGAACCGGGCCTGCGGCGGCTCGCCGAGGAGCACCCGGACACCGTCGCCCGGGTGGACGGCGCGGGTGCCCTGTGGGGGGTGTTCATCGACGGCGGGCCGCGGATCCTCGACCTGGTCGCCAAGCTCGCGCCCGGCGGGATGGCGCGCGACCCCCGGTTCAAGACCAAGCTGGTCACCTGCGCCGTCATCAGCGCCCTCTACCAGGACCACGGCATCTTCGCCTACTACACCCTCAACGGCCGTAATCCGCTGATCATCGGGCCGTCCCTGATCACCGAACCGGCCGACGTCGAGCGGACCGTGGACGCCCTCGGCACCGTCCTCGACGAGGGGCTCGGCCGACTGGTCACCCGCTTCGTCAAGCAGAAGGTGGCCTCGCAGTGGTGACCCCGACCGGCCCCGACGCCCGTCCCGACGACCGTCCCGACGCAGGCCCTCGCCCCGACGCCCGCCCCGACACGGGCCCCGACGCCCGCCCGGCGGGGGGG
>NZ_LGDO01000071.1:0-19639 GCF_001279805.1 Streptomyces sp. XY431 | reverse complement strand
AGGGCGAGGAGGGTGAGCAGTGCGGCGGTGCGCCCGCCGAGCGCGGTGCGGCGGCTTCGGCAGCTTCGGGTGTCGGCGCCGGTGGTAGGGGTGCCGGTGGTGCGGGTCAGGTCTCGTGTGGTCATGGCACGATCCTGACGGTTGGATCGATCGTGGTCGATCAGGCGTGCACCCGTCTTTCCGGTGGTGCCTGCACCACCCCGACCCGGTTGCCCGGTACCGCCCCGCACCCCCCATGGTCACTGCCCCAGTGAGTAGTTGACGTGGCGTCATGCCTCTCCGCCCGAAACACTCCACCATGTCGGTGATGGGGTGTTTCGGGCGGAGAGGGTGGGGGGAAGCAAGCCGGTGGGCGGCGCTCAGTAGCCGGCGGTGAAGCGGGTGCGGCGGTGGGCGGGCCGCTCGGCCTCGTCGAGGAGGGCGACGGCGAGGTCCTCCATGGAGATGGTCGAGGTGCCGTCGGCGTCGACGAGGAGTTCGTCGCGGCCGAGCCGGAAGAGTCCGGTGCGCTCGCCCGGTGCGAGGAGGGCGGAGGGGCTGAGGTAGGTCCAGTCGACCTCGGTCTCGGCGAGGTAGAGGGAGAGCTGCTCGCCGCAGGCGTTGGCGATGGGCAGCAGGGCGGCGGGGAAGTCCGGGGAGTCGGCGAGGGTGACGCTGCCGCCGGGCAGGGTGAGGCTTCCGGCGCCGCCGACGACCAGAAGCCGGACGCCGGTTCCGGTCAGTCCGGAGAGCAGACCCTTGGTGGCGACGGCCAGTTCGTCCTCCCGCCCGGGGGCCGGGCGGGTGGCCGTGACCAGCAGGTCCTGGCCGGCGGCGAGGCGGCGGACGTCCTCGGGGTCGCGGGCGTCCCCGGTGGCGATCCGGACGGTGGCGGGGAACGGGTGCGGGCGGTGGGGGTCGCGCAGTACGGCGGTGACCTGGTGGCCGCGGGCGACGGCCTCGGCCACGACCCGGCTGCCGACGTTGCCGGTGGCGCCGAAGACGGTGATGTTCATGGGTGCTTCTCCTGGGGACGGGTCGGACGGATCGAGAGCGATGGGAAGGAGGTGGGCCGGTCGCCCGGTCAGAAGGACTGGCGGGCGCGGCCGTTGGTCGGTCGACCGCTGTTGTCGGAGAGTACGCCGGTCGGCGGGGAGGTCACCGTCTTCGACAGGGTGCGCGGGCGCTGGGTCTGGGCGGCGACGAGGGAGCCGAGCACGATCAGCGCGCCGAGGGCCTGGACGGGCGAGAGGTCCTGGCCGAGGACGAGCCAGCCGAGGGCGGTGGCGACCACGGGGCTGAGCAGCCCGAGGAAGGTGACCGAGGTCGGAGGGAGGGCACGGATGCCGCGGAACCAGAGCGCGTACGCGACGGCCGCGCCGATGAGGCTCAGGTAGCCGTAGCCGAGCAGGTTGGCGCCGGTGAGGTGGGACGGGGGCGGTCCCTCGACCAGGAAGGCGACCGGGAGCAGCAGCAGTCCGCCGGCGGTGAGCTGCCATCCGGTGGTGGCGAGCAGCGGCGCCGGTGACGTCCAGCGCTTGGAGAGGACGACACCGGTCGCCATCACCACCGCGCCGCCCAGTGCGGCCACGATGCCGAGGGCGTCCAACTGGGCGCCGGCGCGCAGGACCAGCAGGCTGACGCCGGCCACCCCGGCTATGCCGGAGAGGAGGGTGCGCAGCGAGAGCCGGTCGCCGAGCAGGGCGGCCGAGAGACCGGCGGCGATCAGCGGCTGCACGGCGCCGACGGTGGCGGCGACCCCGCCGGGAAGCCGGTACGCGGCGACGAAGAGGAGGGCGAAGAAGGCTCCGATGTTCAGGGCGCCGAGGATCAGCGAGCGCCACCACCAACTGCCGCTCGGCAGGCGGCGGGTGAGGGCGATCAGCAGCAGTCCGGCGGGCAGGGCGCGCAGCACGCCGGCGAGCAGCGGGCGCCCCGGCGGCAGCAGTTCGGTGGTGACGAGGTAGGTGGAGCCCCAGATGGCGGGGGCGAGGGCGGTCAGCAGTACGACGGCGAGTCGATTCCTTAGCACTAAGCCAATATATCTCAGCGCTAAGGAATCTCCGCAAGGCCCGGCCGAAGGGTGGGTGCTGTGAGGTATCTCACCGCTAAGGCATCGTTTAGTCTGGAGGCATGGCAGAGCGCGTGGATCATGTGGACCGGATCGTGCAGCAGTGGGGTGCCGAGCGCCCCGACCTGGATGTCTCGCCGATGGAGGTGATCGGCCGCCTCAAGCGGCTGTCCAGACTGGTCGACGCCGAGCTGAAGGAGACCTTCGCCCGGCACGACCTCGACTTCGCCTCCTTCGACGTACTCGCCACCCTGCGCCGCAGCGGCCCGCCGTACCGGCTCACCCCGACCATGCTGATGCAGTGCGCGATGGTCACCTCCGGGGCGATCAGCCAGCGCCTCGACCGGTTGGAGGCGCGCGGCCTGGTCACCCGCACCCCGAGCGGCTCCGACGGCCGGAGCCGCGAGGTCGAGCTCACCGAGGAGGGATATGCCCTGATCGACCGTGCCCTGCCGGACCACTTGGCGACCGAGCGCCGCATCCTGGGCGACCTCGACGAACCGAGGACCGCCGCCTTCGTCGCCGCCCTGCGCACCCTCCTCGGCACCCTCGGGGACGACCCGGAGTGACCCCGCCGCACCGCCGACGGCCGGTCACGGGTTGACCGCCACCGCCTTGAAGAACGTGTAGTGGAACGACCCGTCCGGCTCGGCCGTGCGGCGCAGCTCGGCGACGCCGCGGTCGAAGTCCTCGGCCGTGTCGAGGCCGGCCGCGAGCGCGTCGGCGCGGACCGCCTCGACCATCGCGACGAAGGTGCGCCGGGTGAACCCCTCGGCCAGCTCGGGTCGGCCGCCGTCCGCGTACACCGTGCGCGGGGCGACCGAGATGTCCCGGAACCCGGCTCCGGCGAGCAGCGGGTACAGCCGCCGCCCGACCAGGCTGTCCCCGCCGCCGTCCGCCTGGAGCCGGACCAGATGGCCGACGACCCGCTGCGCGGCCTCGCCGCGCGGGTGGAAGAACGCCGAGCCGTGGTCGCCCTCGATCACCGTGATGGTGCCGCCCGGGCGCAGGACCCGGCGCAGCGCCGTCAGCGCCGCCGCCGGGTCGGCGAGGTGTTCCAGCACGAAGCAGACGAAGAGGTGGTCGAACGAACCGTCGGGAAAGGGGAGCCGGTGCAGATCGCCGTGGTGCCAGGAGACCTGGGCCTCCGGCAGCTGTTCCGCGACCCGGGCCCGGGCCCGGGCCAACGAGTCGGCGGAGATGTCGGTGGCCGTCAGCAGCAGGCCCGGGCTGGCCTCCAGCAGATGCACCGTCTGGGCGCCGACCCCGCAGCCGGCCTCCAGGACCCGGCTGCCGGGCGGGTACGCCGTACCGGCGTGCAGCAGTCCGGCGAGGGTGTCGGCCTGGTCGCCCAGGCGGCGGGCCTCGGCGGGGGAGTAGCCGTGCACATAGGCGTGGTCGAGGTGTGACGGGGAAGGGGCCGAAGGGGAAGCGGCGGAGGCCGTGGTGGTCGTCATGTCTTCACCCTCCCGGCACAATGGACCGGTGCACAGGTCCAATGATCATTCGATCGACAGGTCCAGAACGGCGGGTGCGGACTTCCTCCAGCTCGACCCCGGGCAGGCGCCCGCCGGTGGACTCGCGGACTGGCTGGTGCGTCGGCTCCGGGAGGCGATCGATGACGGCAGGCTCCCCGTCGGCAGCCGGCTGCCCGCCACCCGGGTGCTCGCCGCCGACCTGCGCGTCTCGCGCGGCGTGGTGACGGACGCCTACCGCCGCCTCACCGAGGGGGGGCGGATCGCGGGCCTGGGCCGGGCCGGCACCGTTGTGGTCGACCAGTTCGCCCCGGAGACCGTGCCGACACCCCCGCCGACGGCCGCCCGGTCGACGGCTGCCCGACCGACGACAGACCGGTCGACGGCCGCTCGCCCCGGAAGCACCCGCCCCGAACCCGCCCGCCGCGAACCCGCCGTCACCGGCCCCGCGCCCGCCTCGCCGTTCGACGGCGCACCCGCCACGACCGTCTTCGACTCCCTCCGCACCGCCCCCGCCCGGATCGACCTCACACCCGGCGTCCCCGACCTCGCCGCCTTCCCCCGCGCCGCCTGGCTGCGCGCGGAACGAGCCGTCCTGCGCGACCTCGCCGCACCGGACTTCGGCTACGGCGACCCGCGCGGCACCCCCGCCCTGCGTCGCGCCGTCGCGGACTGGCTGGCCCGCAACCGAGGCATCCGCGCCGACCCCGGCGAGATCCTCGTCGTTGCCGGGGCGGCCCAGGCGCTCGCCCTCGTCGGCGAGGTGCTCCGGGCGGACGGCCTCGACGTGGTCGCCGTCGAGGACCCGGGCTCCCTCGGCACCCGCCAGCACCTCGGCCACCGGATCACCGCCACCCCGCCCGTCCCCGTCGACGCCGAGGGAATCCGGGTGGACGCGCTGCGTGCCGTCGGCGCCCGCGCCGTGCTGCTGACGCCCGCCCACCAGTTCCCGACCGGGGTGGTGCTCGGCGGCGCCCGACGGCGAGAGCTGCTCCAATGGGCGGCCGACGGCGGGCTCGTGATCGAGGACGACTACGACGCCGAACACCGCTACGACCGCCCGCCCGTGCCCGCCCTGCGCGGTGTCCTCCCCGAACAGGTCCTCTACCTGGGCAGCGTCTCCAAGCTGCTCGCCCCCGCGCTGCGCACCGGTTGGGTGCTCGCGCCCACCCGCTACCGGGACGCGCTGGTGGACGCCAAGCGGCTCAGCGACCTCGGCAACGCCGCGCTTCCGCAACTGGTCCTCGCCCACCTGATGGAATCGGGCGCCCTGGAGCGCCACCTCCGGCTGCAGCGCACCCGCCACCGGCGCCGACGTGACGCGACGACCGCCGCCGTCGCCGCCCATCTGCCCGGCGCCGCGGTCCACGGCGCGGCGGCCGGGCTGCACCTCATGCTCACCTTCCCGGACGGTCTGCCCTGCACCGACACCGAGCTCGCGGGGGCGGCACTGGCCCACGGGGTGAAGGTGCACCCGCTGTCCTGGCACGCCCGGCTGCCGCACCCGCCGGGGCTGGTCCTCGGGTACGCGGCCGGCACGCCGGGCGAGATCGAGGAGGGCATCGCCGTCCTCGGACGGCTGCTCCGGGAGGCGGGACCCCCGGTCCCGGGGTGAGGCTGCTGCTGTTACGCCGTCCGGTCCCGGTGTCCGCGGCACCGGCGGCGTGTCCGCGGTCGAACCCGTCGACTCCCGCGCACCGATCGACGATCCTGGCCGTTCCGGGACCTGCACGCCCGACCGGCTCGCCCGACCGGCCCGGACCCCGACCGACCGAGGGAGGCCGGATGTCGACGCCCCGCCGTGGACGCCCCATGTCCCGCCCGTCACTCCGCAGCACCCGCCGGACGCCCGGTCGGCCGGTCCGCTTCGCGCTCCTGGCGCTGCTGCTGCTGGCGGCGGTGGGCCCGGCGACCGTGCTCGGCCCGGCCGCGCCCCTGGTCGTACAGGCGCCCCCCGCCGCCCCCGGCACCGGCAGCGACCCCGGGACCGCCACCGGCACCGTCGGGACGAGCCCGGCGAGCCCGACTCCCACCGGGAGGACCACCGTGCCCACCACCGCTTCGCTCCGGCTCGCCGGGCGTCGGATCGTCTACTCCTACCCGGGCGACACCCCTCCGCCCGAACTGCTCGACACCATCCGGGCGGGTCGCGCCGCCGGCGTCATCCTGTTCAAGGAGAACGCCCCGTCGCCCGAGCAACTCCGGCTGGCGGTGGATCTGTTGAAGGCTGCGGCGCAGCAATCGCCGTCCGGCGCACCGCTGTTGCTGATGACCGACCAGGAGGGCGGGAAGGTCCGTCGGCTGCCCGGGGCGCCCGTCCACTCGGCCCGGCAGACCGGCGCAGCCGCCGACCCGGCCGGGGACGCGGCCCGGTCCGGGGCGGGAGCGGCCGGCACCCTGGTCGACGCGGGCCTGAACGTCAACCTCGCGCCCGTACTCGACGTCTTCGACGCACCGGACAACTTCATCGACCACTTCGGACGGTCGTACAGCGGAAAGCCCGAGGTGGTGGCCGAGTTGGGTGCCGCCTTCCTCACCGCCCAGCAGCAGCTGGGGGTGGCCGCCACCGCCAAGCACTTCCCCGGCCTCGGCGCCGCGGCTCGGGAGGAGAACACCGACGAGCGTCCGGTCGTCCTGCCGGTCCCGCTGGCCGAGCTCCGGGCGCGGGGCGAGGAGCCCTACCGTGCTGCCATTGCCGGCGGGGTCCGGCTGGTGATGACCTCCTGGGCGGTCTATCCGGCCCTCGACGCCGACCGCCCGGCCGGACTGTCGAGCGCCGTCGTCCAGGGCGAGCTGCGCGGGCGGCTCCGGTTCCGCGGGGTGACCGTCACCGACGCCCTGGAGGCCGGGGCGCTCGCCGCCTTCGGGGACACCGGGGAACGGGCGGTCGCCGCGGCCCGGGCGGGCATGGACCTCCTGCTGTGCTCCGCCCGCGACATCCAGCAGGGCGACGCCGCCGCCGAGGCCCTCGCCGTCGCCCTCGACGACGGCCGCCTGGACGCCGGGGAGTTCAGCGGCGCCGTCGGCCGCGTCGACACCCTCCGTACTTCCCTCGGCCGACCCTGAACCCGCGCGCCCTGCGCGCCCCGCGCCCCCGAAGCCGCACGTCCCTGAAGCCGCACGTCCTGCGCGCCCCATTTCTCGTGCCCCGGTGCCCGTTCACCGTGCCCGTTCACCGGCGCCCGCCGGGCGACCACCCGCCCCCTGTCGCCCCTGCCCGCCCGCTCCCACCCGGGGTGGCGCGGGTGGCGAGGGTGGCGAGGGGGTGGCGCGAAAGGGAGTGAGGGTGGCGCGAAGAGGGTGCACAGCTGACCAACACGCGCCGATCCTTAGCGGAAACGAGCGGACACGGAGGGTCATCCGGATGGCAGGCTTGCCGCCGTGACTGTGCACCCTCTCGTACACGAGATCGCCGACGCCTACCTGACCCTGGTCGACGCCGCCGCACCCGGGCTGGTCGAGGGCCTCTACGTGGTCGGTTCGACCGCGCTGGGGGACTTCCACCCGGCGCGGAGCAACATCGACTTCGTGGCCGTGTCCGCCGATCCGGTGACGGCGGCGCAGCTCGCGGGGCTGGAGCGCGCGCACGCCCGGCTGGCCGCCCGTTATCCGCGCCCCGCGTTCGACGGCCCCTATCTGACCTGGCACGAACTCGCGGGCCCGCCCGCGCAGGCGGCGCCGGGAGCGCATGTGTTCGGCGGGACGGTCCGGCACCGGGTGAGAACCGACCGCACACCGGCGCTCTGGCACACCCTGGCGCGGCACGGCGTCACGCTCTGTGGTCCACGGGCGCAGGAGCTGATGATCGACACCGGGCCGGGGGAGCTCGCGGTCTGGACGGCCGGAAGTCTGGAGGAGTACTGGCGTCCGTGGCGGCGGCGCTCCTCGCGGCTCGCCTCTCGGTCGGGGCTGGCCCTGCTGAACGGGGCGGGCCCGGCCCACGGGGTGCTCGGGGTGAGCCGCGCGCACTACACGCTGGCCACCGGGCGGATCGCCTCGAAGCGCGGGGCCGGCGAGTACGCCCGGGCGGTGTTCGACGAGCGGTGGTACCGGATCGTGGACGAGTGCCTGCGGATCCGGGACGGTGGGCGGCGTCGCTCCCACTATCCGAACCCGTTCACCCGGCGGGCCGACGCGCTCGCGTTCATGGACATGGCGATTGAGAGCGCCCAGCGGCTGAGTACTGGCCGATTGCCGCTGGGCGAGTAGTGATTCAAGCCAGCGAAGGCTGAAAATCACGCCATCGAAGGCCAATTTCCAGTCTGATCATCGAGTGTTCGGATCTTGGCCCTTTCCTGCATTGGAATCGCATGAAAGTCTGACGCCATGCCACATGTGAAATGTCACATGTGGTGATGCTGATTCCTTGCAGTCAAAGAGAGAAGAGGAGGAGCGGACATGCGGATGAACCGACTCACCCTGACCGCGGCCGGGATCGTCGGCGCGGCGGCCCTGCTGGCCGTGCCGGCCGAGGCGGGCGCGGCCCAGACCACCACGGGCCCCATCGGCACCACCACCACCTGCGGCGCCTACAGCCTGCAGGCCGGTCTGTCGACCCGGGCGTGCGCCGAGGTCACCGGCAACAACGTCCAGCTGTACGGGCAGATCAGCCTGGCCGCCCCGCCGAGCCCCGGCACCCCGTGGCCGCAGACCGTCGAGCTGCTCACCAGCCTGTCCGGCCAGGTCGTCGGCGGTGCGTCGCTCGGCTCGATCAGCGGGTACACCCGCTTCACCGCCGACACCGTGCAGCTGCGCGGCGTCGGCGGCACCGTTCCGTGCGGCTCCACCGTGCACGGCACCTTCGCTGCCGCCGCCTACCCGTGGAATCCCGTTCCGGTGACCGTCGACGTTGTGGTGCCGTGTTGATGACGCCCGCCCGGTAGGGCGGTGCGGGCCCGGGATCCCTGGATCCCGGGCCCGCACTGTTGTCTCTCCGTGCCCGCTGCGTCCCGCGGCTTTCCCTCCGATCTGCGTCCGCCATCCGTGTTCGGTGATGACGACTTGAAGAAATCTTCATCCGCAAGGATGATGCTTCACGCCGCCAGGCGGCGAACGAACCCATCCCCGACCCGCAGGAGAGAACGGACGATGCCGGTCCCGCTCTACCAGGCGAAAGCGGAGTTCTTCCGGACGCTCGGACACCCGGTCCGAATCCGTGTCCTGGAACTGCTCCAAAACGGACCGCGACCGGTGCGCGAGCTGCTGGCCGAGATCCGGATCGAGCCCTCCAACCTCTCCCAGCAGCTCTCCGTCCTGCGCCGGACCCAGCTGGTCACCGCGACCCGCGAGGGCAACACCGTCGTCTACGCGCTCAGCACACCGGACGTCGCCGAGCTGCTGCGGGCCGCCCGGCGGATCCTGACCGAGCTGATCACCGACCAGGACGCGCTGCTGGGCGAGCTGCGCGCGCCCGAGGCCCCCGCGGCCCCGGCGGGCCACCGATGAGCCCGGACGGGACCACACCGAGGAACGGGAGCGCGCCAAGGAACGGGAGCGCGGGCGGCACCGGCACCACGAACGATCGGGCGACGCTGGAGGAGAAGGCCCGGCGCCGGGCGATGCTGATCCGGGCGGGCATCTACATCTTCGCCACGCACCTGTTCGCCGGCTTCGTCCTGCTGCTGTTCGCCCTGGGCGACCGGAAGTGACCCGGCCCGCCCGGGCTCGGCCTCGGCATCAGCGCGCGGCGTCCTCGCCGGTGTAGCGGCGGCTGGTGCTGGTCCAGGCGTGGACGCCCTCGACGAGTTCCCGGGTGCCGTGGAGGTACCAGCCGCCCTCCGGGTGGCGGAGCAGCAGCCGGCGGCGCAGCGACTCGCTCTCCGCGGTCAGCCGGGCGATCCTCGTCCCGACGGAGCGGACCGCCCGGGCCCGGGTGCAGCCGCGGACCCGTTGCAGGGTGAGCACGGTATTGAAGGCCGCGACCTGCTGTCGTTCCTCGCGGTCGGCCGAGTACAGGTCGTTGATCAGGGTCGCCACGTCGGCGGTGTTCGCGCGCAGTCGGTGCAGCGCGGGGTCCCGGTGCAGGGCGGCCGGTGCCTCGCCGCCGTGGACGTGCTCCAGTATGCCCATGAACGGATAGAGGCAGCTGGCATGGCGGCGCAGCCGGACGGTCTCGGCGAGGTCGGGGTGGGTGCGCGCGGCCCGGTGGGCGGTCTCGGCTAGGAAGGTCTCCAGGCAGGAGCGCCATTCGTCGGCGGTGCGCCGGCGCCACTCCGGTGACATGGGGGCGGTCTGGCGCTGCCACAGTTCCCGCCAGGCGTCGAGCAGATGGGCGTTGGAGCCGCCGGCCGGGACGGGGCGGCCGGCCATGACGGCGAGCAGTGGTCCGACGATGGCGCGGGCCTCGGCCGGGTCCCGTCCCGGCGGGCCGTCGAAGCGGTCGTCGAGGATGGTGAACCAGCCCAGGATGTCGACCAGCAGGTCCAGTTCCGCGCCGCGGGCGCGGGGGTAGGCGTGGCCGATCAGCTCGGGCAGCGCGTAGGACTGGTAGTGGGCGAGGTCGGCCGGGGCGAGCAGGCCGCGGGCGAGCGCCCAGTCGCCGTGCCGGGCGGTGGCGGCGGTCAGTTCGGCCGGGGTGCGGACCTCCTCGGTGCCGGGCCGGAGGAGCGGGGGGACGACCGTGTCGGTGCGGCCCGCCGGTCGGGGCGACGGCGCGGTGCGGGGGGACGGTGCGGGCCGGGGGACGGCGGTGGCGGGCCCGAGGAGGACGAGGTGCCGGGGGGAGGCGAGGGGCCGGACGGTGCCCGCGCCCGGAGCGAGGGCCTCGCCGCCACCTCCCCCGCCGCGGGGACGCGGGCCCGTTCGGTCGCCGGTGCGCGACACGGTGCGTGAATCAGAGGTCCGCGCATCGGCGGTGCGTGAAGCGGCGGCGCGTGAAGCGGTCCGCGCATCGGAGGCACGCGAAGCCGTGCGCGAAGCGGTGCGGGCGACCGTCCGGGCGGCGGTCCGCAGGGCGGTGGTGTGCAGCGCCGCCGGGTACGAGCGGCCGGGTACGGACCGGCCGGGCAGTACGGTCGACCGGGCGGGCAGCAGGGTCGACCGGCGCGGACCGGCGATCGGCAGGCACCGGGCCGGAGCGTCGTCCCGGCCGCCCGGCGCGGGGGTGCGGCGCGCGCCGGGGGCGTGCGCGCTCCGGTTGCCGCCGCGCGGCGCGAGCCGCACCCGCAGGCCCTGGGCCTGGACGGTCGTCCAGACGACCTCGCGGGCCTGCGCATGGGGGACGGCCGTCGGGCGCCAGCGGCGCAGGATGGCCGCGGTCGCCACGGTCAACTCGGCCCAGGCGAAGGCCTCGCCGATGCACTTGTGCTTGCCGGCGCCGAACGGGAGGAAGGCCTGGCGGGCCGCGGCGGTACCGCCGGTGCCCGTTCCCTCCGCCCCGTCGGCGTCGTACCAGCGGTCGGGGTCGAACCGGAGCGGGTCCGGGTGGAGCGCGGGGTCGCGGTGGACGGCGGTGAGGCTGTAGAGCAGTTCGGTGCCGGCCGGGATCCGGTAGGCGCCGAGCGTGACCGGGACGCGCGCGGTGCGCATCAGGAAGGCGTTCGGCGCGTGCAGCCGGACGACCTCCTGGGTGACGGCACGGGTGTAGGGGAGCCGGGCGAGGGCCTCCGGGGTGGGCACCGTCCCGGCCGGGAGGTGCTCGTCCAACTCGGCCAGGACGCGGGCCTCGATGTGAGGGTGCCGGACCAGTTCGTCGATCAGCCAGGTCAGCGTGGTGGAGACGGTCTCGGTGCCGGCGCCGAACATGGTGATCGCCTCGGAGCGGACGTCCGCCTCGGTGAGCGGTCGGCCGGTGGCGGGGTCGACGGCGGCGCGCAGCAGGGCGGGCAGGGTGGGGCGCCGGGCCCCGCCCCCGCTCATCGGACAGCCGCTCCCGCCCCCGGCCGCGCCGGTGCCGCGTCCGCCGGTGCCGCCGGACCTCCCGGCCCCGTCGGGTCCGCTGTGCGCGCCGTACCGGCCGCCGGGCGCGGTGCCGACGGCCTGGTCGACGACGCGGTTGAGCACCCGGACGGCGGCGTCGAAGCGCCGGTTGACCGGAAGCGGCAGCCGGGCGAGCGCCGGGTGGGGGTAGAGGGACTGGACGATCTGCCCCTTCACCAGGTCGGGCAGGGCGCGGTGGAAGGCCAGGGTGGCGTCCTCGCTCAGCCGGGCGTCGAACAGCGCGCGGGTGACGATCTCCAGCGCGAGGTGGTTCATCTCCTTGGCCACGTCGAGGACCTGGCCGGGGTGCCAGCGGTCGGCCCGCTCCTCGGTGACCCGGTGCATGACGGCCAGGTAGTCGGCCATCCGGTCCGGGCCGAAGGCGGGCTGGATGATCCGGCGGCGGTCGCGGTGGGCGCGGCCCTCGGACATCAGCAGGCCGTCGCCGAAGGCCGTCTTGAGGGTGTCCTGGACGGCGCCGCGCGGGCAGTCGTGGGCGAGTGCGACCAGCAGCGTGTGGACGAGTCCGGCGTCGGTGACGACGCAGACCGTGCGCGGGCCGAGGCGGATCCGGACCACAACGCCGTACCGGGAGAGGGAGCCGAGGAAGCCGAGCGGGTCCCGCAGCAGGGCCGGGGCGTGGCCGAGCCCGGGCAGTGCGCCGGGGGCGAGCGGGGGAACGACCGCTCGGCGGGGCCCTGCCGCGGGGGTTCTGGGCGGGGCGGGCGGTCTGCGGGTCTCGTTCGTCAGGATCATGACATCACCTCTCACCAGATGGACCGGGGGCGGACCGGTGGGACGGTCCGGCGCGACCGGTCGGTGTCGGACCGGTCGAACGGCCCGGCGTTGCGTTACCACCGGAGCCGCCGCCGCGACAGCCGGGTTCCGGGGCCGGTCGACGCGGACCCCGCGCGCGCCGCTGCCAGAGGGCGCACGCCATGGGAAACGCGCCGGTCCCGCGAGCGTTGCGCCGTACCCGGGTTGATCACCCCATCGGTGGAGTGTCCTCAAGGTGTACGCGTGGCGTCCCGATGGGGTCGCCCGGACGGTCGCGGGCGACTCCGCCGGAGGACGAACCGTTCGGGTCCGCTCGGGTCGTCCTGCCAGGTGGGCAGGGCCTTTCGGCCCTCGGCGGGAGGGTGCGCGCGGGTCCAGCATGGTGCCGAACCGAGGAGGATCCCCTGATGACCCGTCTGCGCCACCGGCCCGCCCTCGACGTCCGGGTGGAGATCCGGGGCGAACTGCCCCGCGAGGACGCGGAGTACGCCCGGAGCCGGTGCCTGGTGCTGATCGCGGACCTCGGGCCGGACGCGCACGCCGCCCGGCTCCGGCTCACCCGGCCGCGCGACCGGTCGGTGACCAGGCCCGCCGTCGCCCAGGCCGCGCTGGACCTGGCGGGCGTGGGTCGGGTCCGGGTGGAACTGGCCGCCGTGACCGTCCGGGAGGCGGTCGACCTGGCGCTCGGCACCCTCGCCGGGCGCGCCGTCCGGCTGCGCGAGCTGGGCGACATCGGGCTCGCGACGGCGTACGAGAGCTCCTACCGCCCCCAGTACGCCTCGCGCCCGCTCGCCGAACGGCGGATCGTCCGGCGGAAGTCGGTGCTCCTCGCCCGGCACACACCCGAGCGGGCGGTGCGGGAGATGCTGGCCCTGGACCACCGGTTCCACTTCTTCTCGGACGTGCTGACCGGCCAGGACAGCGTGGTCCACCGGATGCCCGCGAGCGGGGGATTCCGGCTGGTCCGGGCCCATTCCACCGCCCGGCTCGGCGGCTCGGGCCTGCCGCTGACGGAGAGCGCGCACCCGGCGCCCCGGCTGGACGTCCTCGAAGCAGCCCGCCAACTCTGGCTGACCTGCTGGCCCTTCGTGTTCCACACCGACCCCGGCGACGGACGCGGCCGGATCCTGTACCGCCGCTACGACGGCCACTATGGCTTGATCACGCCGATAGCAGACCCCTGCTGACGGGCAGGTAATGATCGGCAAGGGCTGACCGGTACACGACCGACGACGGACGACCACACCCTCACGCTCCGGACGGGAACTGGGACCATGGACTGCGAAGAAGTCATGCTGACCGTCAGGATCGCGGCCGCCGAGCGGGCCCTGCTGCGCGAACTCGCGCGTGGACACGGCGCCGACATGTCCGACGTCGCGGCGGACGGCCTGATCGACGTCGTCCCCAGCCTGCACGTCCTCCCGGCCTTCCCCGCCCGACCGGAGCCGACGGCGGTACTGCCCGTCGCTTCGGGGCCCGGGGCCGTGGCCGGGGCCGGAGTCGGGTCGGCGTCAGGGGTCGGGGACGCGGGTGTGCTGCGGCTGCTGAGGGTGCTGGCCCGGCCCGCCCCGTGCGCGGTCACACTCTGGATGCCGGCGCCGGTCGCCGATCTGCTGCCGCTGGTCGGCGAGCGGATCACGGCGGTGACCGGGCTGCGGATCGGTCCGGCGAGCGCCGCCCTGTCGGCCGCCCTCCGGTTCTGGCTGGCGGGGGATCCGCAGCGGCTCGCGGCGGGCCTCGCCGCGCTGCACCGGCAGGGCAGCCCCGGTCTCGCCGCGCAGCGGCTCGACGTCGCGGCCTGAGGCGCCGCGCCGGCCCCGGAGCCGAACGGATCCGGCCGGTTCCCGTCCGCGCGCGCCGCGTACCGCGCACCGCGTACCGCATACCGCGCGCCGGGGTCCGCGCGGCGCACTCCGGGCGTGTACCGACGATGTGTCACCGGCCGCACCGGGCATCCCGTCCCCGATCCACTCGTCCGCCCGCGCGAATTTCGAAAAGAGGTTTTTGTTATCCGGCCCGCCCGGGCCGGTCTCCGGAGTGTCGGAAGGTTCAGGCCATCACCCCGAGCGGTGGTCGGACCCTCGCACGAGGAGAGGAGACACCCGATGGGGCACCGGAGCACGGAGCTCCGCCGTCGGCGGCGTCGACGGACGGGCAAGCGCACGGCACTGATCTCACTGGCGGTCGCGGCCGGACTGGTCGCGGGCGCGCTGGGCATCAGCACCGCCATGGAGTCGTCCGCGGTGCACGACACCGCCGCGGCGAGCGCGGTGGAGGGTTCGGCCGACGGCGTGGGCGGTGCCATGGCCGGCACGATCGCCGACGACGGCACGGGCGAGACCGGCAGCGCCGAGCATGCCACCAGGGCCCCCGGGCCCAAGCGCGACCAGAAGGCCGCGCCGATCCACGAGATACCCAAGGACCAGCCCGAGCGCGGCCTGGTCTACGCCGGACTGAACCTGCCCGCCGGCGACCGCTGCGCGGGCTCCCTGGAGGTGACCGGCGGCGAGCTGTGCAGCCACGGCCCGGACGCGCCGCCGAAGGACGTGGACATCCGCAAGGACGTCCCGCCGGTGGCCGCCGCCGTCGCCCAGCCGGCCGCGCTGACGCCCCCGGCCGATGCCCAACCGCCCGCCGCGGCCGACCTGGTGAAGGGAACGATGCCGGTCCTGGACGCCGCGACGAAGACGCTGCTGGCCGACGCGGCCGGTGACCAGGCGGTCGCCGCCGCGCCCGCCGCCGGTGGCCAGGGTGTCGTCTGCGAGGGCGACGGCAGCGCCGGCAACCGGATCCAGGTGGTCTACGCACACACCCCGGGCAACGACCGGTTCGCCCAGTACCTGGCCTCCTTCAAGAAGTGGGCGGCCGACGTCGACGTCATCTACAACGCGAGCGCCCAGGAGACGGGTGGCGTCCGGCACGTCCGGTTCGTCACCGAATCCGACTGCTCCGCCTCGGTGTTGAACATCCAGGTGTCCGACGCGGAGATGGCCGACTTCAACACCAGCAACCGTGCGATCGCGGCCCAGGGCCTCAACCGCAAGGACCGCAAGTACATGATCTTCGCCGATGCCAAGGTGTACTGCGGCATCGGCACCTTCGCCGGCGACGAGCGGCCCGGCCAGGACAACCTGAGCAACTTCGGCCCCTCGTACGGCCGGACCGACTCGGGCTGCTGGGGCGGCCACACCGCCGCGCACGAACTCGGCCACAACCTGGGCGCGGTGAGCAACAGCGCGCCCAACTCCAGCAAGGGCGGCCACTGCGTCGACGAGTGGGACATCATGTGCTACTCCGACGCCCCGTACTACCCGGCGATGCGCACGGTCTGCCCGGACAACGCCAGTGACATGCGCCTGGACTGCCGGCACGACGACTACTACCACACCGACCCGGCGCCGGGCAGCTACCTCGCCACCCACTGGAACGTCGCCAACAACCGCTTCCTGATCGCCGGTGGCGGCACCGGGCCGACGCCCGACCCGACCCGGACCCCGACCGGTTCGCCCACCCCGACGAACTCGCCGACCCGCAGCCCGTCGCCGACCGCGACCGGCGGCACCCCGACGCCCACCGGCACGCCGACCGCGACCGGTTCGCCCACCGCGAGCCCGACCGCCACCAACAGCGCCTCGCCGACCGCGAGCCCGACCGGCACCCCGACCCCGACCGGTTCGCCGACCCGCACCGGCACCCCGACGCCGACCGGCACCCCGACCCAGACCGGTACGCCGAGTCCCACCGGGTCGACCACGCCGACCCCGAGCCCGACCGCCTCGCCCACCGGCGGCACCACCGGCCCGGCCATGACGGTCAGTCAGGTCACCCAGACCTCGGCCGTGTTGAGCTGGCCCGCGGTGAACGGTGCGAACGGCTACGACGTCCTGCTGAACGGCGAGACGATCGGTACCGTCCGGGCGACCGTGGTCGGCCTGGTCCGGCTCGCGCCCGACACCTCGTACTCCGTCGCGGTGGCCGTCCGGGACGCCGCCGGAGCGGTCTCCAAGCCGGGTCGCGCGGCCGCCTTCCGCACCTCGGCCGACGCCGGAAAGCCGCAGCCCGGGACACGCTACAGCCTGCTGAACGGCCTCACCGGCCAGGCCGCGGACCTCTGGGGCAGCTCGCTCAACGACGGCACGGTGGCCATCGCCTACCAGCGCACGGGCTACGCCAACCAGAAGTGGACCTTCGAGGACGCCGGTTCGGGCACGCTGCGGATCAAGTCGGTCCGCTCGGAGAAGTGCCTGCAGCTCGGCGGCAACCCGGTCGCCGGACAGTACGTCGCGCAGCGCCCCTGCTCGGACGCGGCCGGCCAGAAGTGGCGGGTCACCTCCGCGGGCGGTGCGGTCGTCCTGACCGCCGACGGTTCCGAGCTCGTCCTCGGCGCCAGCAAGCGCTGGTACTACGGCGGTTGGCTGCTGGAGCTGCAGAAGCCGAACGGTCAGACGTACCAGAACTGGAACCTGCAGAAGACCACCTGACGTCCGGGGTTCGACCCCCGATCCCCGGACCCCGAGCCGGGTGCGGCCGCCGCTGACGCAGTGGCGGCCGCAGCCGGCCCGTTCCACTTCACGAGGAAGACCCGCGATGCCCCGCACCCGTCAGTCCCTCGCCGTCCTGGCCCTCGCCGGGGCGGTCGTGCTCGCCCCCGCCGCAGTCCCCGCCGCCGCGCACGGTGACACCGTCCATCTGGAGGTGTCCGGCCAGGACGGCGGGCATGTCACCACGGTCGCGACCTGGGAGAACGACCGCGACCCGGTCACCGAGCAGTTCGCCGGGACGCTCTCCGCCACCTCGGCCGACGGCCGGGCGGCCGGACCGTGGCGGCTGGTCGCCGTGCCGGAGCGGCCGGGCGCCTACACCACACGGGAGTTCCTGCCGGCCGGCCACTGGCGGATCGTGGTGGACTGCGCGTTCCCCTCGCTCGGGCACGGTGAGCGCGAACTCGACGTCGAGACCGCGGTGATCTCCGACCCGACGCTGCCGACGCCCACCGGGCCGGGCACAGCAGGGCCGGGCACAGTCGGGCCGGGCACGGCCGGGCCCACGGTCCGACCCACGGCTCCGGGCACTGCTCCCAGCATCTCCGCCTCGGGCACCGCCGCAGCCGCCACCGGCTCCACCGGCTCCACCGACGCCGACGGCTCCGGCCTCGCCACCTGGGCCGCCGTGGGCACCGCCGTCGCCGCCGTCGCCCTGGTCACCGCCGGTCTCGTCCTGCGCCGCCGCGCCCGCCGTTCCTGAGCCCGCTCCGAGCCGGCCCCGCCCCGAGCCGGCCACCGGCAGGACCGCGCTGGCCTGCCACCGGGAACCGCCGGGTGCGAACCGCTCGTCCTCCCCGGCAACGGGCGTCACGGGGCGCCCGTACCGAGGCAAGGGAGCATGCGGATCGTGCGGAAGGTACTGATCACCGGCGGGGCAGGCTTCATCGGAAGCACCGTGGCGTCCGCGCTGCTGGACGCGGGCATCACCCCGGTCGTCCTCGACGATCTCTCCAAGGGCCGGGCCGAGTTCGTCGAGGGCCGGGAGTTCTACCAGGGGGACATCGCGGACGCGGCGCTGGTCGACCGGATCTTCGCGGAGCACCCCGACATCGACGCGACGCTGCACTGCGCCGCCCGGATCGTCGTCCCCGAGTCGGTCGCGCGGCCGCTGTTCTACTACCGGGAGAACGTCGGCAAGACCGTCGAGCTGCTGGAGTCGCTCCAGCGCAACGGCTGCACCCGGGTGGTCTTCAGCAGCTCCGCCTCCATCTACCGGCCCACCCCGACCGGCCGGGTCGACGAGAGCTGCCCGGTCGACGGGAGCAGCCCGTACGCGCGCACCAAGCAGATGATGGAGCAGGTGCTCCAGGACTGGACCCGGGGCGCCGACGCCGACGGGACGCGGGTCGTCGCGCTGCGCTACTTCAACCCGATCGGCGCGGACCCGCAGCTGCGGACCGGGCTCCAGGACCTCTCGCCGAGCCATGCGCTCGGCAAGCTGATCGAGGCGCACGTCAACGGCACTCCGTTCACCATCACGGGTGTCGACTGGGACACCCGGGACGGTTCGGGGATCCGGGACTACATCCACGTCCAGGACGTCGCCGACGCCCATGTCGCCGCGCTGGTCCGGTTCGACGAGGTGGTCCGGCCCGGGGCCGAGGAGCGCTACCGGGTCGTCAACATCGGTACCGGTGACGGCACCACGGTCCGCGAGCTGGTCGAGGCCTTCGAGCAGGCGATCGGCGAGAAGCTGGACGTCCGGGAGGCGGAGCCGCGCCCCGGTGACGTGCTCGGCTGCTACAGCGATGTGACGGCGGCGCGCGAACTGCTCGGCTGGGAGCCGCGCCGGAGCATCGCGGAGGGTGTCCGGGACGCGCTCGCGTGGCGCGCCCGCTGGATCGAGCGCCTGGCCGCCACCGTCTGACGGCCGACCGACGCGGACCCACCCCACCCCACCCCGGACCGGCCCGGCCGGTCCGGGGCGGGGCGGGTCCGCGTCGGCGTTACTTGGACTCGTCCAGACCGTTGACGAAGTCCTTGGCCTTGCCCGTGGCGGTGTCGATGTGCCCGCTGTACTTGCCGTCCGTCTTGCCGTCGACGATCCCGGCGACCTTGTCCAGGCCCTGGGTGACGGCGCCACTGTGCTCGCGGGCGAGGTCGGTGGCCTTGTCGGCGAGGTTCTTGAGGTGCTCGAACATGATGGTCCTTCTGTTCGTTCCGCCCGGTTCGTGTTCATCCTAGCCGCCCCTGACCTGCCGTTTTCCCGGTCGGGAGGCCCTGTGGTGGCGAGGTGGCGGGTGGGACCGGGGTGATTTCACGGGGACGGGTTTGTATGCTCCACTCTTGCTCTACAGCATTGTAGAAGTTCATTCGGGGGCACGGCGGAAGGGGTGTGGGGCATGGTCGGGCAACACGCGAGAGACACCGGCGGAGCGGCCCCGCTGCCCCGCTCCGATGGGACGGCGGCGGTCCTGCTGGCCGCGACCGGGCTGCCGCTGGCCGGCGCGATCGCCGGGGAGCTGACCGGGAACGGCGGCGGTCCGCTGTTCGCCCTCGGCGCCGTCCTCGGCACCGGCGTCGCGGCGGCCCGCTGCACCCGCCCCGGGCGCTGGTGGGTCGTCATCGCCGCGCCGCCCGTCGTCCTGGCCGCCAGGGCCGGCACCGCCTGGGCCGTCGGGGCCGACGCCGTGCAGGGCAAGGCCCTCGCCTCGGCGGCCGTGCGCTGGGTGGTCGACGCCTTCCCGGTGATGGCGGTGGCCGTGCTGGTGGCGCTGTCGGTCGTCGCCGGACGGGCGGTCCTCACGGCCCGGTCGGCCCGCACCGGCCCGCCCGCGAGCCCGACCGCGAGCAAGGCCGCGAGCACGAGCTCGAGCGCGACGACGAGCCCGAGCCCGACCACGAGCCGGATCCCGAACCCCACCCCCGCCCCGAAC